>CAZOYZ010000025.1:13180-22084 GCA_964584045.1 uncultured Prolixibacteraceae bacterium
ATCGCCGTCGGAATTGGATTAAATTTTATGATAAAACTATATTTTTAAACGAATTATGCTTGCAAAACGAATTATCCCCTGCCTGGATATTAAAGACGGCCAGACCGTCAAAGGCATCAACTTTGTGAATATCAAGTCGATCGGCGACCCTGTCGAGATGGGTGCAGTGTATGCCGAACAGGGAGCTGACGAACTGGTTTTCCTGGATATCACGGCTACCCACGAAGGCCGGAAAACCTTTATCGATCTGGTACGCCGGATCGCCCGGGAACTGAACGTGCCGTTTACGGTCGGAGGCGGGATCAGTGAACTCAGCGATGCAGGCGCACTCCTCGATGCAGGCGCCGACAAAATCAGCATTAACTCGTCGGCCGTTCGGAATCCTCAGCTGATCAATGACATGGCCCTCCATTTCGGGAGCCAGTTCGTCGTGGTGGCTATCGACGCCAAAAAAGATGGCGAACAATGGACCGTGACTGTCAATGGCGGGCGGATCGCGACCGACAAGGAGCTGTTCAGCTGGGCCCGGGAAGCCGAAGAACGCGGTGCCGGAGAAATCCTGTTCACTTCGATGGACCACGACGGTACAAAAAACGGCTTTGCCAACGACGAACTGGCCAAAATGGCCGACATGATCAAAATCCCGATCATCGCCTCGGGCGGAGCCGGGAACATGGACCACTTTGTCGACGTATTTACAAAAGGAAAGGCTGACGCCGGACTGGCCGCCAGCATTTTTCACTACGGGGAGATCACCATTCCCGGTCTGAAGGCATATCTTCGCAGCAAAAATATCGCAGTACGGTAAGTAAAGCTGCGGGCTGTAAGGAGAGACTTCAAAAGGATGAAACATTTCAAAAAGCGACAGATTTTGCAAAAACGAATAAAAATCAGTTAAAATGAATATGGCTCAGCTTGATTTTGACAAACTGGGGGGTCTGATCCCGGCTATTATACAGGATAACGAAACCAACAAGGTGCTGATGCTTGGCTTCATGAATAAGGAAGCACTGCAAAAAACCGAAGAAACAGGAAAAGTAACGTTCTTCAGCCGGACCAAAAAACGGCTGTGGACCAAAGGCGAAGAAAGCGGAAACTTTCTGAATCTTGTTTCGGTCACCTCCGACTGTGACAACGACACACTGCTGGTCAAAGTGAACCCGACCGGCCCGGTCTGCCACACCGGCAACGATACCTGCTGGAACGAGATCAATAAACAGGATGACCTCTGTTTTCTGAAATACCTTCAGGATTTTATCGACAAACGGAAACAGGAAATGCCCGAGGGTTCCTATACCACTTCCCTGTTCCGCGCCGGAACGCGGAAAATTACTCAAAAAGTAGGAGAAGAGGCCATTGAAACTGTGATCGGCGCCATGGCTGACGATGATGAGAACTTTATCTATGAGGGAGCCGATCTGATCTATCATCTGATCGTGTTGCTGACCCACAAAGGCTACCGGCTTGAAGATCTTGCCAGGGAATTAAGGAAAAGACACAGCCCCTGAGTACGCGGAACACGGGTCCCGGGCGCTTAAACTGCCAATTTACCGACATGGTTATATGGTTGAATGGTCAAATCTGTTCTCCCCCATGCCCTTTGCACGATGCCCTGTGCCTTTCTTTCTCACGACTCGCTGCCCGTGACCCGTGATTTCCTTAGTCGCTCACCGGCAATCGCAATTCATATAGACTCTTCGCCTAAACCTGATTCGAATCCAGTTGTTAAGTTACCGTCAAGAATACAGAAGGGCAGGTTCATGCTAAAGAATTAAAATTATCTTTGCGCGTCCAATTGGGGAGAGATATATGCAAAAGATTAGGAATATAGCAATTATTGCGCATGTTGACCACGGGAAAACTACCCTCGTCGACACAATGATCTATTACTGTCACATTCTTAAAGAACACGAAAAAAAACAGGAACTGATCCTCGACAGCAACGAACTGGAGCGTGAAAGAGGAATCACGATCTTGGCCAAGAATGTTTCAGTCACTTACAACAGTGTCAAGATCAATATTATCGACACACCCGGACACGCCGATTTTGGAGGTGAAGTGGAACGCGTCCTGAACATGGCCGACGGTGTTTTGCTTTTGGCCGATGCTTTTGAAGGTACCATGCCCCAGACCAGGTTTGTTTTGTCCAAAGCCCTGGCGCTTGGATTAAAGCCGATTGTCGTGATCAATAAGGTTGACAAGCCAAATTGCCGTCCTGAGGAGGTTCATGAGCAGGTTTTTGATCTCATGTTCAGCCTCGATGCAACCGAAGACCAGTTAAACTTCCCGACGATCTACGGTTCGGCCAAGGAAGGCTGGATGACCAGCGATCTCAAAATAAAAACCGACTCTATTGCGCCTTTACTGGATGCCATTCTGGAGTACATACCGGCGCCACAGGATAATCAGGGAACTCCTCAAATGCTCATCACCTCGCTTGATTACTCATCCTATGTGGGAAGAATAGCAATTGGCCGCATTCACCGGGGAGCATTAAAGGAAGGAATGCAGGTTGCCCTGGTGAAAAGGGATGGATCGGTGAAGAAAAACAGGATAAAGGAGTTGCACACATTTACCGGCCTGGGTCGCCAAAAAATTGAATGTATGACGAGCGGTGACATTTGTGCCCTGGTCGGAATTGATGATTTCGATATCGGTGATACCATTTGTGATCCCGAAAATCCGGAACCGCTTGACCCGATTGCCGTGGACGAGCCAACCATGAGCATGCTGTTTACGATTAACGACTCTCCTTTCTTCGGAAAGGAAGGAAAATATGTCACTTCCCGTCACCTCAGGGAACGCCTTGAACGGGAACTGGAAAAAAATCTTGCATTAAGGGTGATCCCTGGCGATTCGGCCGATTCATTCACCGTTTACGGCCGCGGTGTGTTACATTTGTCCATCCTCATCGAGACCATGCGCCGTGAAGGATACGAATTACAGGTGGGACAGCCCAAAGTGCTTTTCAAGGAAATAGGCGGAATTAAATGTGAACCCATCGAAGAAATGCACGTCGACGTTCCTGATGAATATTCCGGCAAAGTCGTGGAAATGGTCACCGTTCGTAAGGGCGAAATGCAGAACATGGAACGCAAGGGGGATCGTATCCATCTTGAATTTTTTATCCCTTCGCGCGGGATCATCGGATTGCGTACCAACATGCTGACTGCCACTGCCGGCGAAGCCGTGATGACCCATCGCTTCATTGAATACCAACCCCTGAAGGGAGAGATCGAAGGCCGCAAAAACGGCTCCCTTGTCGCTAAGGAACCAGGCACTGCTTTTGCTTATGCCTTAAATAAACTGCAGGATCGGGGACGCTTTTTTATTTCGCCCGGAGATGAAATCTACGAGGGAATGGTCGTTGGCGAAAGTACGCGGGCCGACGACCTGACCATTAATGTGACCCAGTCAAAAAAACTGACCAATATGCGCGCATCCGGTTCGGACGAGAAAGTAAGACTGGCTCCCCCTCTGGTTTTCAGTCTGGAAGAAGCTCTCGAATACATCAATCATGACGAATATCTGGAAGTCACGCCGAAATCATTCCGAATGCGCAAGATCCTGCTGCGTGAAGTGGAACGGAAAAGAGGAACCAGGATCAATTGATACGGAGGATGAAAAATTCCATCTCCTTCTTCATATAATGTTGATTTAGGTTGTTAAACATTTTTTTGAAAGCTGATTTATTGTAACTTTTCTTCCGAATTAAGCAATTTAATAAATCAAAAGTCAGCTTGTATGGAAACACAGAAGAATTGCACGCTTGCGAATGCAACCATCCTGGCCAGTCAAAAGATTGCTCAGTCCTTTTATGAGAATATTTTCGAGCTCGCTCATTTACGGACTGACTGGACTCCGGAGTATGCCAGGCAACTAAAGGAGAGGATAAAATCGGCCAAAGCAGAATACCTGCCTGATGAAATCAATTGCAGGAACGTGAAAAGGCAGCAGTATATTCATAATCTGATGACGTCGTCGCTGATCAACGTCAGTGTCGTGCGTGAACTGATCAAAGTGGAATTCAGGGATGATCCCGGCTTTCAGAAATCCGTTTTCCAGGAGCTTGGATTCAACGATCTGTACAGTGAAGCAAAAAACGGGGATTACAGAAGCTTGTTCCTGTTGACAAAAACATTTCATGAAAATATGACCCCTGGTATCAGGGAAAAACTGATCGGCCGGACCATACCCGCTATACTGATCGATCGTGTGGATGCCTATCATGAGCAAATGAAAGACTACGTGACCTGTTTCGATCTGATTCACGGATCTATGAAGTTAAGTGAGGAAGGCAAACAGGCAATCAACGACATTTTTTCCGAAATAAAAGATATCTGCCGTGTGGTTTCGACCTACTACATGCTCAATTCAGTAAAACGTGATCAGTTTAGCTTTTTCAGAGTGATGCACAACTTGAATCATTCGATCCCTGAAACGATCTATGATAAAATATAGGGAAACGGTTTCCCAAAGGCTTCCAAGGCGGAGCATCTGCATTCTGATACCACAGGTGTTTAAATTACCGGATTTCATGCAGATGCTTCGCTTTCTGAAAACAACAAGGCGCTTTTTGACGATCCTTCTCTACTCTTCCGGATCGAACGGCTCTTCCATGAAATCTTCCGGTTGATCTTCAGATGAATACCCGGCAGACATGATCCCTTCCCCTTTCACATCCGGATGCAACGGCTTCAGATTCTCAGGCAAAGGTTTTACTGTTTCATCCTGAAAATAAGGAAATACATCGGCAATATTGCTCAGGCTCATCGCTGTGGTCTGGTAGGGAACTAAAATATAGGAGAGTCCCTCTTCCAGTCTCTGAAAAGCTACTTTGAAATCGTCCGCAGCGACCAGGAAATAGTTATTGATCTTTTTCTCCTTGCCTGCCTTCTCATCAATGGTGACAATTGCGATCCTGGCCTTGTACCAGAATTCTCCGCTCTCGGCAGGGAATATTTCAATGATATTGGATTTTTTGATATGATCAACCTGGAACTCACCCCGTATCATCTGTTGCATTTGCTGAATGATCCGTGTCTCCGCATCGGTAAATGAAACTGCATCGACCAGGTAAGACTCGCTCACTTTTCTCTCACGGCCATCCTGATCTACTTTCACGTATTTTACTTTAACCTCAAACCAAGTCTGCATAAATGATCTTTTACATTTAGAAATGCAAAGATATTCTCTTATCCGGGCTATCACTGTTTTTTAAGAAATAGTTTTCCACATTCTCAGACCAAACACTTTTGCGTGGTCATCTGTTTACCTAAACTATACTCCAGGAGGGTGCCAGAAAATTATAATGCTGATCTATGATTATAGGACTACTGAAAGATGCTGCCCCCGAAAAAAGGGTGGCCCTTTTACCGGAACACGTAAAACATCTGGTTGGACGCAAAATCCAATTTATCACAGAAAGAGAAGCGGGAAAACAAGCATTTGCAGATGATGCTGCCTATGAAGAAGCCGGCGCCCGATTGGCCTTACGGACCGATGTACTCCGACAGGCTGATTTGCTGGTCCAGATCGCCGAGCCGGATGAGGCCCTGGCCGGTGCGGTCAGGCCCGGGCAAATCTGGCTAAGTGAATATAAACCACTATGGAATAAAAGGCTTGTCGAACAGTTCCGCTCCAGGGGGATAACGAGCTTCAGCATGGATTTCATCCCCCGTACAACCCGTGCGCAGTCCATGGATGTGCTCTCGTCGATGGCTACTGTTACCGGATATAAAGCGGTACTGGATGCCGCCAACCATCTCCCTGCTTTCTTTCCCATGTTTATGTCAGCTGCGGGAACCATGCGCCCCGCCAATGTACTGGTACTTGGTGCGGGAGTCGCCGGATTACAGGCCATCGCCACCGCACGGAAGCTCGGAGCCCAGGTCGAAGCCTTCGACGTGCGGTCGGCCGTGAAAGAAGAAGTGATGAGCCTGGGAGCACGCTTCGTCGAAGTGGAAGGATCGCGCGAAGATGCGGCGGCGGGAGGATACGCGGTGGAACAAACCGAAGATTACCGGCGACGCCAGCAGGAAGCGATCAACCAGCATGCTGCCAAAGCCAATGTGGTGATCTGCACGGCGCAAATACCCGGGAAAAAGGCTCCCCTGCTGATCTCCAAAGAAGTAGTAGCCCTTATGCAGCCGGGATCTGTCATCATCGATCTGGCAACCTCCACCGGTGGAAACTGCGAATTGGCGGAAGATAACCGAACCGTGGTGAAGCACGGTGTGACCATCATCGGTCAGTCGAACTATCCGGCCCAAATGCCTAAAGACGCCAGTAAAATGTTTGGAAAAAACACCTGCAATTTTCTTGAACTGCTTATTGATCAGGATGGAAACCTCAAACTGGACTTCGAGGATAACATTGTGAGGGCAACCTGTATTACGCACCAGGGAACAATCTGTAATGAAAAAGTAAAATCTGCAATACGCTAACCATGGAACAACTACTTCAGTTCTTCTTTATGAACAAGGAGGCGATTTTCATCATCGCACTTTCCGTATTCCTGGGTATGGAAGTAATCTCCCACGTCCCGTCTGTTTTACATACCCCCCTGATGTCAGGAGCGAATGCCATCAGCGGTGTTATCATCATCGGAGGTATCATTCTGGTAGGTCATGCAGACACATCCCGCCTCTCCGCCGAACTGGTACTGGGGATCCTGGCGATCATCTTTGCTACCCTGAATGTAGCCGGTGGCTTTGTCGTGACCGACAGAATGCTGGAAATGTTTAAAAAGAAAAAAACACGGAGGGCGTAATGGATCAGATCATAGGAACATTAAACGGAACACCTTTCACCCGCGGGGAAGCTATTTTGGAACTGAGTTATTTGATTGCCGCATTGCTTTTTGTTTATGGACTTAAACTTTTGAGCCATCCTGAAACGGCACGGCAGGGCAACTTTTACGCGGCCGGGGGAATGTTGCTGGGAATGGTCACCACCCTGCTTTTTCATAAGAACAGCGAAGGACAAGGCATCCCGATAACCAATATCTGGGTTATTCTGATCGCTGTCGGGATCGGAACAGGGATTGGCTGGATCTTTGCCCGAAGGATCAAAATGACAGCCATGCCTCAGATGGTTTCTTTCTTCAATGCAACCGGAGGCGCTGCCTCCATGCTGGTAGGCATGCTCGAATTTCCCAATGCCGACATGGACGACCGGACAGGCGTTCTGGTCACGCTCCTTGGACTGGTGATCGGAGCAATTGCTTTCAGCGGAAGCATGATCGCCTATGGAAAGCTGGACGGGAAGATCGGCGACATCCGCTCGGGATTCATGAAGTACATCAATCTGCTGTTGCTGATTGCAACAGTCGCATTCACGGTCTATCTGTTATTTGCAGGCGGAATACCTGAAGAACATACCTGGGCGCTTTACCTGCTCACCGTGTTGTCGCTGTTGTATGGGATCTTATTTGTGATGCCCATCGGGGGCGCCGATATGCCTGTGGTCATTTCACTGCTTAACAGCCTTACGGGTATTGCTGCGGCTATGGCGGGATTTATTTACAGCAACCAGGCAATGATCCTGGGAGGGATCCTGGTAGGTGCGGCAGGGACCATCCTGACGGTACTGATGTGCAAAGCAATGAACCGTTCACTCTTCAATGTGATCATCGGCGCTTTTGGCGGCAGCAGCAGTTCGGCAGCAGAAAAAGAAGAAGGCGTGATGAAAGAGGCTTCATTGAGTGATGCCGCCATTCTTTTAAGCTATTCACAAAACGTAGTGATCGTACCCGGATACGGACTGGCCGTCGCTCAGGCACAGCATGCCTGCCGGGAATTAGACACCCTTCTGGCCGGCAAAGGTGTCAACGTGCGTTACGCTATTCATCCGGTGGCGGGACGTATGCCCGGTCATATGAACGTGTTACTCGCGGAAGCCGACGTGCCATACATCCAGCTGGTCGAAATGGACTCCATCAACCCCGATATGCCGAATACCGACGTGGTGGTGGTCATCGGAGCCAACGATGTGGTGAATCCGGCCGCGATCACCGATCCGGGAAGTCCCATCGCCGGTATGCCCATTATCAGGGCCTTTGAAGCAAAAAACATCTTAGTCATGAAGCGGGGCCGGGGTAAAGGCTACGCCGGTATCGAAAATGAGCTGTTCACGAACGACAAAACCCGGATGTTGTATGGAAATGCCAAAGAAACGCTTCAAAAACTCGTCAGTGAAATAAAAAATCTTTAAAAATCATTAAAATTTGGCCGCCCGGCTGAGTGCCGGAATAAAATTTATTTAGCATTTTTGCACCTGTGTTTGAATTCACCCTGCTAAACAAAAACAGATGCAAAAAACCATTCAATTCTTAGTTACAGGATTTTTCTTCCTGCAATCTCTCAATCTGTTTGCACAGGACAAAGGGGAGTTCAGTATCGGAGCCGACCTCGTTAACCGGTACCTCTGGCGTGGTACAAATACTGGTGGCAAAAGTTTTCATATCCAGCCCGGTGCGACCTTTACCTACAAAAATATCGAACTGAGTGCATGGGGAAGCTACGGACTGAGTAATGATTACAAGGAGTATGATTTTTACGGGACCTATTCCTTCAGTGACTTCGCGCTTACTTTTACCGATTATAATTGTCCGACTGACGAACCCGGAGTTCCTGTAACTTATTTCGAATTGACTTTCTCCTATGAAGGGAATGGCAAAATTCCTGTTTACGGGAATATTAGCCAGTATGTTTACAATGATGACGCCACATATATTGATTTAGGCGTGAAGATCAACTCCCGGCATAAACTTCCCATGGACCTGAACCTGGGATTTACGCCATGGAAAGGTTACTATGCCGACAAAACAGCGATCGTGAATGTAAGTTATACGATCAACTACGAGATCCCTGTCTCAAAGGAGTTCACCATCCCGGTATTTTC
>CAZOYZ010000026.1:0-21662 GCA_964584045.1 uncultured Prolixibacteraceae bacterium
TCGCTGACTGGTTGGGCAATGCATGAAAGCGGCGTTGCCAAATAATCCAGGTAAGGGTGATCATCAAAGGTGATCAGCGAAATATCGTCGGGGATCCGGATATGTTCTTCCTTAAAGGCCTTCATACATCCTAACGCAATGGTGTTGCTCAGAGAGAAAATAGCCGTTGGCTTGTTTTTTCCCTGTAACAGTAGTTTTGCTTCCAGATAACCATTCTGCAAGCTAAAATCATCACCAACAATTGTGAAACTTGAAATTCCTGATTCTTCCATTGCATCACTAAACCCTTTGACCCTTAACTTATTGGGTATGGATCGCTGAACACCCTGAATACAGGCGATGTTACGATGTCCGTTTTCAATAAGATATTTGGTCACAGAATAAGCTCCGTCGTAATTATCGGTCGAGACAAAGGGAATATCCAGTTCTTCAAAATACCGGTCAATACAGATGACCGGCAGTCCCTGGTCATGTAACTGTTTGATAGGTTCCCACTGATCGCCGCAAGGGGCAATAATCAGTCCTTCGATATTCCTGGATATGAGTTGCAAAAGTTCTTTTTTTTCGATCTCCGGATTTTCGTCACTGTCGCCAATAATCGTGATGTAACCGTATTTCCGGATCTCTGCGTTGATTTTGCTGGCAATGCCGGCAAAAAAGGGATTGTTCAGCGACGGAACGATCAAAGCAATTGCATTGCTTCTGCCCGACCTCAGGTTGGCAGCAAACTGATTGGGGACATAATTCAGCTCTTTGGCCGCCAATTCGATCTTCTCCTGCGATTTTTTCCCGATCCGGTATTGTTTTGCCTTCCCGTTCAAAACTCTCGATACTGTCGTGATGGATAATCCGGTTTTCTTTGCAATGTCGTTGATATTTACCTTCTGTGTTGTCATGAGTGTACAAACGTTTATACAAAAGTATACATTAATTTTTTAATTCGGGACATTATTTTTGGTTAAAACAAGAACGCCGAATAAAATACGCTCATTGAATAATTTATTATGAATAAGATGATTGTATACGAACGTTCAGTGAATTTGATTTATTGAAACCAAATAAAAATAAAGATTCTAAAAAAAGTTGCACAAACGTTTGTACATTTAATTTTTTTTTTTTATGTTTGTACAGGATGATCATATTCTGATTTTCCGGTGAGCGTAAATAACAAACACGACTATTAAATAAATGGATGACTATGAAAAAAAATCGAACGATCAGGGGAATTGATTTCCCTTCTGTCGAAAACATTCATGCCTTACAGAAATGCGTAAAGCATTTGCAACGGATTCTCTGCTTCATTTTTGCTTCGGGCATGATGATATTTTCTGCCGGCAACTTGTATGCTCAGCAAAATAAAGCAGTGTCCGGCAAAGTGACCGATGTCCGGGGTGAGCCGCTTCCCGGGGTAACCGTGATTTTAAAGAATACCACACAGGGGAGCGTTACTGATATTGATGGTGCTTATTCAATGACCAATCTTCCTTCAGATGCCGTTTTGGTTTTTTCTTTCGTGGGGATGAAAGCGCAGGAAGTACCTGTTGCCAATAAAAGCCGGATCGACATTATCATGGAGGAAGAAACGATCGGGTTGAATGAGATCGTTACCGTGGGTTACGGCACCCAAAAGAAAGTGAACTTAACGGGTTCTGTCGCCACGGTTCAGTCAAAAGAACTTGTAAAAGTTCCTGCAGCCAATGTCTCTGAGGTGCTGACAGGAAAAGCTCCCGGTTTGTTCACCAAGCAAGGTGAAGGCGTGCCGGGAGCCGATTATGCCAATATCAGTATCCGTGGGTTTGACGCTCCGCTTATTCTTGTTGATGGCATTGAGACTTCATGGACCCGGTTGGATCCGAATGAAATTGAATCAGTCAGCGTTTTGAAGGATGCGGCTGCCGCTATATATGGAGCCAGGGCCGGTAATGGTGTGATCCTGATCACGACCAAAAGAGGTACCATGAATAAACCGACTATCACATATAATGGCAATTATTCCTTCCAACAACCAACAACTGTCCCGGAATTTGTATCATCCTGGAAATATGCGGAAATACTGCGTGAGGGCCAGCTAAATTATAATTTGCCGGTAACATATTCTGAAGAAGACATTCAAAAATTTAAAGAAGGTAACGATCCGGACTATGTGAATGAAGACTGGTATGAGGCTGCTTTCAGGAAATGGTCGCCCATGCAATCCCATAATGTCGGAGTAAGGGGCGGGAATGATAAAGTAAAGTATTATATGACGATTGGCTATTTGCATCAATCGGGAACATACCGGTCGGGGGATCTTAATTTTGAAAGATATAATGCGCGCACCAATGTGGATGCTCAAATTACCGACAGGCTTGCTGTGTCAATAGATATGTCTTACCGGAACGAACTGCGCCATGCTCCGGAAACTTCGCTGGATAATATCTGGATCAATCTGAAAACAGCGTTACCGGTATACCGGACAACCTTGCCTGATCCTTCCAGGGGAGGCGCCTATTCGGGATTTCTCGAAAGAAGTCCTGTCGCTCAGACCATCAGTGACATGACCGGGTTTAACGATGATCTTCAACGGTATTTTACAGGAAAGCTTAGCCTGAATTATAAAATTCCCGGAATAAAGGGACTTGAATTAAATGCCGCTTTGAATTATTCAGTGAATAATAAGCATACCAAAGTTCAGGATAAGCCTTTCGGGATTTTCAGCTATGATTATGCGAATGACGAGTATATTTCATGGGGAACAAACGGTGCTAATTCGTTGAATGAAACATCTTCGTTGTATACCCAGATATATCCATTGGTTTCGCTGAATTATAACAGGACATTTGGAGACCATTCTGTTCAGGGACTATTGCTTGCTGAAGGTATTGATACTGACTATTCCTATATGACGGCCGGACGCGTGGATTTACTATCGACCGAAATACCCTATCTTTTTGCTGGATCGACAGACAATCAGACTAATAACGGAGGCGCAGAAGAAACAGGTCGTGTCAGCTACGTCGGTCGCGCTAATTATGCCTTTAAAGGGAAATACCTTCTGGAAGGAACATTTCGCTTCGATGCCAGTCATAAATTCCCGAAACATTCCAGGTGGGGATTCTTCCCCAGCATATCCGGAGGATGGAGGCTTTCGGAAGAGCCGTTTGTTAAGGACAATATTCCATGGATTGACAATCTCAAACTCAGGGCTTCCTACAGCCAGTCCGGAAATGACAATGTTGATGCATTTCAGTACTTAACCGGTTATCAGATATTAACAGGAATCACTCAGGTATATGTATTTGGATCTGATGTTTACAGAAGGATCAGAACTATCGGATTACCTAATCCTGACATTACCTGGCTGGATATGACCAACTATAATGTGGGGTTGGACGCCTCAGTCCTGAAAGGATTATTGGGAATTGAATTTGATCTTTTCTATCGTATTACCGATAATATTTTTGGTCAGCCTCTTGATTCCTATCCATCCACCTTTGGAGCAGAACTTCCCCAGTTGAATATTAATTCAACGGATGACAGGGGATTGGAACTGACAATAACTCATAAAAACAAAATAGGTAACGACTTTAACTATAACGTTTCCGGGATGCTGAGCCTGGCCCGTCAAAAGTACCGTAGATGGGCGGAAAGTCCCTATGATGATCCTGATGAATTGAGAATTTATCAAAAAACAGGAAAGTATACCAATCGGTGGATTGGGTACAAATCGGACGGAATTTTTATGACCCAGGAAGAAATTGATAATCATCCTGTAAACCAGGACCAGGCCGAAAATTCAACTTTGCGTCCCGGTGATATCAAATATAAGGATCTAAATGACGACAAAGTGATTGATTGGAAAGACCAGGATGAAATCGGTTATGGCACCTTCCCGGATTTAACTTACGGATTAAATCTGGACATGCAATACAAGGGAATTAGCGTAACGGCATTGTTCCAGGGGGCATCCATGTTTAATTCGATGATTGGTGATGCTTTAAGAGGACCATTAACCAACCAGGGAAATGTATTTGAATTCCAGTATAAATACCGCTGGCAACCCGATCCGGATAATCCGGGTGTGAACATCAATTCAAATGCTAAATTACCGGCCATCTATCCGGAAGGTACTAACTCGAATAACAACAAGGCTTCGGATTTTTGGCTGCAGGATGCGACCTATCTGCGGTTAAAAAGCCTTAACATCGGTTATTCCTTGCCTCAAAAGCTCATAAAAAACACCGGGATCCAAAATGTTAATGTTTATGTGGCCGGGAGTAATCTGTTTACGATTAGCAAACTGGGGATCTACAAAAATTCGGTAGACCCGGAAGCCACAGATTATCAGAAATTTTATCCACCTGTAAAAACTGTTTCATTAGGGCTTAATGTCACTTTATAAAAGATCAAATCATGAAAAAAGTAAAATACCTGTTCATCATATTATTGCTGGGATCTTTTGGATGTGAAGATTTTCTGGAAAAAGAACCTCTGAATATCATATCGGATGTAGTTGTCTGGGACGATGAGAATTTAGTTAATTCATATCTGGCCGACTTATATTTCAGGACTGATTTTATAGAATTGAGAGGTAATGAGAGTGAGCAGACCTCACTCGCGATGATCGCATCCATGGGAGGAGAAGGAAGATCCTTTGGTGCACATCATCAATCGTATGTTGCCTCGACCAATGTCATTACATCGGCGGGTGTCAGCTCTGAACTGGATTACTGGAAGTATTTTATCGTCCGTGACTGTAATTATTTCATTGAGAAATTACAAGAATCAACCCTTGATCCTGCCTTGGTTAGTCAACGAATTGCGGAGGCAAGGTTTTTAAGGGCATACATCTATTTTCAGATGGTGATCCGTTACGGAGGTTTACCAATTATTACCCAGGCTCAAAGCATAGATGCGGCGACTGAAGAAATTTATGTACCCCGTGACTCAGAAAAAGCCGTGTACGATTTTATTATTAATGAAACAGATGCCTTAGCGGACATCCTTCCTTCGGAATACGAAACAAAAGATAAAGGAAGGCCGACCAAATGGGCCGCGTACGCTTTACAAAGCAGGGCAGCGTTATATGCCGCCAGTATTGCAAAATACGGGCAGGTCCAGTCAGGTGGCCTGCTGGGTTTTCCGGCCTCCGATGTGGAACACTATGCCCAGATCAGTTATGACGCTTCGAAAGCGATCCTCAACGACGGGATACATGCACTTTATGAAAAACATGCTGATCCCGTTGCCAATTACCAGAATCTTTTTCTGGATGAATCGGCCGACAACAAAGAGGTCATTATGGCAGAGGTCTATGATTACAGTAAAAACCGGGCGCATGCATTTACCCTGCGTGCCATGCCGCATGATTTTAACGGCACCTGGGCGTCCATGTATTATTTGTACGATTTTGTGGAACGCTTTGAATTTGCTGACGGAACTCCCGGTACTTCCATTTCAAGATCGCAACTGACATCAAAAGAATGGTCATCGGCTGAACTCTTCGGGACCCGCGATCCCCGTTTCAGGGCTTCCGTTTTTTATCCCGAAAGCCCGTGGCAGGGAGGTAAAACGCTTTTCCATTCCAGAACAATCCGGGACGGAGTTACTTATACCTCTGGCACTGCAGAAGATGGCTGGCCTTATCAGTCCATAGCCAGGAATAACCAAAGGAGCGGTTTTATGGTCAGGAAACGATGCAATGAAAACATGAAAACCGAGCCGGTTATCAATGACGAAACCGACTATATCATTTTCAGATTGGGCGAAACCTATCTGAATCTGGCCGAAGCTGCATTTTATCTCGGATATACCCAGGAAGCACTTGATGCACTGAACCGGCTTAGACAACGGGCAGATATGCCGCCCAAGTCAATGATCACGGAGGCGGTCATCCAAAACGAGAGACTGGTTGAGCTGACCTGGGAAAACCACAGTTACTGGGATATTCGCCGCTGGCGTATCGCCAAACAAGTACTTGATGGCGTCCGCATGAGAGGCCTACAGTATACCTATAACTATAACACAAAAAAATATAAAATAACATTAACCAATGCGGAAGGTGTTGCGAGGATCTTCCAGGACCGGAACTACTATCTCCCATTGGGGGTAGACCGGGTGGCCGAAAATCCAAATTTTGTAGAGAACCCGGATTATTAGCGGGATGTATTATTAAAAGGCTGGGAAAGAGTATTTTTAGGGCTATTTGGGACCGGATGACGTGGGCGGAGTTCATGTTTAGCTACCGGCTCTTTGCATAGCCTTTTCATACTAAACTTAATTGCCATGCAGAAGAAATCAGCAGGATATCGTATTTTGGGAGTTGGGAGGGGAATAATCCTGATCATTTTGTTGTCTTGTGTCACCAGAACGATTGCCCGTGATCCGGAGCATTCAACAGTTCAGCCCGGGAATGAATTTATTTCGCCTTTGGAAGTCACGGTAAATGGGATACTCGGGCAAGCCATAGCAGCCAGTGAAAAAGGCAGACTGGTTGCACTTCCTTCCTGGAAAGATGGAGAACTTATTCAGATATTCAGTAAGGAATCCAGGGATAAAAGTCAAAAAAACGACTGGTATGGAGAGCATGGAGGCAAATGGCTTTATTCAGCAGCGCTTGCTGTTAAGCGGACCCATGATGAGCAACTGAAGTCGCTTCTTTTCCGGACGGCCGATTACCTGGTCAGTACCCAGGATGACGATGGCTACCTGGGTACTTACTCGCCGGAACGAAGGATCACCAATATCCGTGCAACGACTCACGGCACGTCCTGGGATGTATGGAACCTCAGCTATATGGTACTTGGGCTGCTGGAGGTCAACCGTTATTTTCCCAATGATAAATATCTGCAGGCAGCCCAAAAAATAGGAGAATTGTTTTTGCGAACTTTCGGGGAAGGTAAAGCCGATATTACTGGTTACGGCACCCGGAAAGGAATGTCGGCTACGATCATCATCGAACCGGCGGTCGAATTGTATAAAGAGACCCGGGACCGGCGTTACCTCGATTTTGCGGAGATGGTCGTCAGGAAGATTGAAGAAAAAGAAGGATTTCGTATTGTTTCTGAATTCCTGAAGAAGAACGATGCAGAGAATATTGGTGACGGGAAAGCTTACCAGCTCATCTGGAATTTGGCAGCCATTGCGAAGCTTTATGAGGAAACAAATAACGGCGATTACCTCAAAGCGATAGAAAATGGCTGGCAAAACATTGCAACGTATCACTTGACAGAAAGTGGAGGTCCCTGGGGAGGGATTGGAAAGCACTATGAATGTTTCAACAGGAAAGGGTACTGGAGCCCGTACGGCTTTGTAGAGACCTGTAGTACAATGGCCTGGATGCAACTGAACCGCGCAATGCTGAGGATTACCGGTGAGGCAAAATACGCTCAGGAAATTGAGAGATCGGCCTATAATGCTTTACTGGGCGCACAATATCCCGACGGGACAAATTGGTGCTACCATTCATTTAGCAATGGCAGCAGGCATGCTGCACATTTCAATGATTGCTGTCCTTCCAGCGGTGCTCTGGCGCTTGAAGAACTGCCGCAGGTGGTCTACAGCAAAAAGGAGAACGGAATAGCCTGCAATGTATATACAGCGGGCGAAGCCTCAGTTATATTGCCGTACCGGAATGTGGTTCACATTTCCCAGAAAACGGATTATCCGTTTGACGGAAAGATACGGATTACCATATCTCCCGAAAAGGAAGCCGGCTTTTCGGTTTTTGTGCGCATCCCTGACTGGACTTCTTCGGCAGAAATAAAAATTAACGGTGAACCGGTCGATCCGGCGAAAATAATATCCGGGGAATTTTTTCGTATTCAAAAAATTTGGGAGGAAAATGACAAAATTGAGATCAACTTCCCGACGGAATTAAAAGTATACCAAAAGCTGGAAAATATTCATACCCCCCAGGGCGGAAAATCCATTAGTGCGATTGAATGGTTTTACCTGGCCAGAGGTCCGTTGGTTTATGCGTGCCACGGGCTTATCAACAGGCAAAACCGTGAAAACGTAGTTCCTCTTCCTGAAAAAAACAAGGAAGGCTGTTTTGTCCCTGTTACTGCTCCTGCGGAAAGTCATGGACCGGCTTATGAGCTGAGACTTGCCGGACGGGATCCGCTGCTCTTCCTCCCTTATTATGAAGCAGGAGGCAGAGAGCCAGGCTCTTGGCGTTTAACCTGGATACAACATAAAATTGATTGACAACAATGTCCTTTATTAAAAGACATACCAAACCCGGGAAAGCATGTCATCTGCAAAAAATGTTGGCCTGTCTGACAGCGATCTGCAGTGTTCATTTTGCGAATGCTGAAACGATTGCGCTTGCTTCAAAGGGTAAGTCCTTTTATCAGGTTGTATCCCTGGCTTCCGCTTCATTGACTGAAAAATTTGCTGCAGCAGAGCTTAAAAAATACCTGGTGCAGATCAGTCAGGCAAACTTCAAAGCTTCAGATCGTTTTGCAGACCATTCAATCGTTGTCTGTTCAACCGGTTCTCTTCAAAAGATGGGATCTGGCTCAGGTATTCCCTCCCTGAAAGGACAGGAATACGGGATTTTTAAACGCGGAGAAAGTCTTTGGTTGACAGGAGGAAGTGATGCTTCTTCCCTGTATGCTGTTTATGATTTTTTATCCGGCCTTGGTTGCCGTTGGCTTGCTCCTGATTTTAGCTTTTATGAAGGGAAAAGCCAGTCTGTACCTGTACAAACGGAATTGAACCTTCCTTTTTCGGGAGACCGTATCAGCAAGCCTGTATTAAAATACCGGAAGCTTTATATTGAAGAAGGACTTTCGCATCATGCCGGAAATCTGAAAGAGCTCATAGACTGGATGCCGAAAGCCCGTTTCAACATGCTGGTTGCCCCACTTGACTATCAAGGGCAAGGACGCGTCAAATGGGATAGCTGGCGTGATCAGTTGGTGCCTGAGTTGCAAAAGCGGGGAATCAGCATCGAGGTGGGAGGACATGGTTATCAGAATTTTTTGAACGCAGGCATGGATAATGGTCGGCTACACACAAAGCACCCCGAATGGTTTGGACTTAAGAACGGTATCCGTTCTGCTGATCCCCATGTTGTCTTTTGTACATCAAATGCAGATGCGGTAGCTTATTTGCAGAGCAACCTTTTAAATTACTTAAAAGCACGGCCTGAGATTAATATTTTCGATTTTTGGCCACCCGACAGCGAAACATGGTGTGAATGTCAGGATTGCCTTGCCCTGGGATCTGCTACCGACCGGCATGCCCTGCTGGTATCACAAACAGCCGGATTCCTGAGAAAGGAACTTCCGGCGGTCAGGCTGGAATGCCTGGCCTATA
The DNA here is from genome assembly GCA_964584045.1 of uncultured Prolixibacteraceae bacterium. Lineage (GTDB taxonomy): Bacteria > Bacteroidota > Bacteroidia > Bacteroidales > Prolixibacteraceae > JBCFBK01. Next base: position 9,304 of record CAZOYZ010000026.1, read on the forward strand.
GCCGCTATGTTGAACCCCCGCAGCATGTGATCCCGGATCAGGAAGTCCTGCTGGATTTTTGTCCGATCAATCAAAGCTTTGAATACCAGATCGACGACGAAGATTCTGGCAACAACAAAATGTATAAGGAAAATCTGCTTGCATGGCGGCAGCATTTTAAAGGCGACATCTCCATTTATTCTTATTACCGGAAATATGCCTGGCGCAGCCTGCCGAACCTAATCCCGCATTACATGCAAAATGATCTCCGGTTTTACCGGGATTGCGGGGTGAAAGGGATCTCTGTTTATGCGGAACCGGGCGACTGGTTCACCTACGGGTTGAACCACTACGTCCTGGCTCATCTTGCCTGGGATCCTGATGCCGATGTCAACAGCCTGGTTACGGATTACTGCGTGGGAGTTTATGGTCCTGCGGCAAAGATCGCTGTTTGGGTTTATGATGAACTTGAACAGATTGTCCGGTTCGGATGCAAAATACCCCATACCAGACAAAAAAGTGCGGAGCAATATCGCGAATACCTTACAAGACTGGAAACTTGTGCTGATCAGGTAACGGTTGTGACCGGCCAATATGATACGGATGAGATTTTGTGCCGGCATCTTCGCTGCCTGGGATTGATGATTGAATATGCAAAGCAAAGCGTTGCCTGGATGAAGTTTACGGTAGAGGATAACGAACAGAATATAACAAAGGTGACAGAAAACATCAGGAAATTGATGCATGAAAATGCGGATGCCGGAGTATTTATTTCAAGGTAATATTTGAATGAACTGTTATGAGGCTGGATATAAAAATATTATGGATGATCGTTGTTGTATTGTTTCTTGCCGGCTGCGGGAAGGATGAAACTTCTCCTCCTGACGACAGTGATGACCCCGGAAACATAACTGATCCGTTAAGTTATCCCGGAGTGCCTTTATCCGATATCTACGAAGTGACGGTCACGATGGGAAGTAAAAAAGAAAAGCTAGTGGTTTTTAAGAATGCCTGTCCCGTATACAAGGCAGGGGAGATGAACATGCAGGATAAAGACAAAAACCCCCTGGATATTTTTGCAGGAAGGAGTATTAACTGGAGTCATTTTTCTTTATCCGGAACAGCAACGATTGAAGTAAAAGTTATTAACCAGAGCAAAGTCCCTGTTTCAGGCGAAGTCAGGATATTGCCGTCGAGATATGGAATTATAGCCGCAAAGGAAGGGAATATGATCCGGTTCACAGTCACACAGCCGGGACAGTACTCGGTTGAAATTGGAGAGAACGGGTACAAAAACGGACTGATCCTTTTTGCCGATCCGGCCGAAACCGATATTCCGGATCCGGGTTCAGCTCAGTACAGAGTGCTGAAAAATGCCGCACAATTCGATATCAATTCGGTCCCGGCTTCTTATTCCGGAATTTATTTTAAGGCCGGAGTTCACAACATTGGCGTTTATCATGTGCCTTCCAATATCAAGAATATTTATTTTGAAAGGGGTTCCTGGGTTTACGGTTCTTTAATCATGGACGGGAACCCGGGTGTCAAAATATTCGGAAGAGGCGTACTTTCTTCAGGAAAATTAAATTACCGTGAATCGCATTGCATTGAGGCCATTAATCAGAGCGACAATATTCAAATAGAGGGAATTGTCGTTGCTGATCCGAAATATTTTGCTGTCAGGCTGATCGGACAGAATAATTCGGTCAAGTGGGTCAAAGTGATCGGAGGCTGGGTGTATAATTGCGACGGGATTGCAGCCTATGCCGGCTCAAGTGTTTCCAACTGCTTTATCTGGGCTAACGACGATGCCATCAAAGTTTACAGGGACAATATCACATGGTCGGACTGTGTCGTCTGGCAGTTGAACAACGGGGGCGTTATTCAGATGGCCTGGGGAGGATCAAATGCGGTAAATGTCAGATTGAGCCGTATCGATGTTTTGCGGGCAGAATGGAACAAGCCCGGGTTCAACCGTGGCTTGCTAAGCTGCGTGGGGAACAGGTATGAGGAGGCCGGAAAGACGGGTTTGCAAAAGGACTGGCTGATCGAAGATGTGGTTACTGAAAATCCCGTTCCGGTGATCTTTAATGTGACACCCGACGATTTCAGTACCAACCACATCCATAATCTGACGATGAAAAACTGGAAGGTCAGCATGACCATGGATACCGAATACCAAAATATGATCATTGGTAACGATCCCAACGAGTATTTCGACGGGTTCGTATTTGATAATTTTGCCTTTAACGGGATCAAACTGACGCAGTCAAACTGGCTGCAAACAACCGGTTTGATCACTGAAAGGCTTCAGGAGCCCGGGTTTAAATAAAAAGGAATGCAGGAGCAGGTAAAAATAACGTTGTACTTAGCCGGCATGAAGACAGGTCATGCGATCCTTTCTTTCATGGTTATAAGCATATTTATGCTGTGTAGTTGCAATGACCAGGCAAACGCTGATGAAGGAAGAAAGCCTGTAAGCTATTATGTCGATTCCAAAAACGGGAATGATGCAAACGACGGGCGATCTGAAAACCAGGCATGGCATTCGTTGTCCAAAGCAGCGACCATCCGGATGTATCCCGGTGATTCCCTCCGGTTTAGGCGGGGATCGGTATTCGCAGGTTCGCTGATTGTGGCTGATTCCGGAAATCCTCAAAACTACATTGTGTTGACTGATTACGGTAACCCGGTCATGCCTGCTCCGTCATTTACCAACACCGTATTTCGTCCGGAGGAGAATAACTTCGGGAATTGTATCCGGCTGGAGGGGAGTTTCATTCTTGTTGAAAATTTATATTGTCATCATACTGTCGCCCAATTACCGGAAACGGCCGGAGGATTTACAACCATGTGGGAATTAGGCGCCATTTATATCGATAAAACCGCGCAACATTGTATTATCCGGAATAATGAATTGTATGATTGTGGTGTAGGTATTAAAAGCTACGGATCTTATGCAAGAATAGAAAATAATTTTATCCATGACTGCAACCGCGTGCTGAAGGAATGGACCTGGGGACCTGTCGGGATATGGCTGGGAGCTGACTGCCAGGAAGTTTGCTACAACAGGATCTTCAACTACAGTGCTGTCGATCCGCGTATTTCCTGGGGACCTGACAGCTATGGGGGAGGCGCTGACGGCGGAGCCATCGAAATAGATGATGCCCGTATTGGAAAATCGAACATCAGCATACATCACAACTATACCAGGGATTGCCAGGGATTCCTGGAAGTTACCTGGACGGATGTGCAGCAAAATCCTCCATACAGGGGTTTTGAGATTCATCACAATATAAGTGACGATTTTCAGCAGTTTATCGCCTTGTGGAGGGGGGCGGACTGCCGGATTGAAAATAACACGATCCTCAGAAGAAAAAAGAATGTGAACGACTGGGGCGTCTTCAATATCACACAGTACAATGCAAAAAATTTGATCCGGAATAATATTGTCGTGGTGGAGAATGACATTGTCGTTTTCAATGCCGGGAAGAACGGGAATGCACAACCTTTTAGTCAGATTTCGAATAATCTCTATTTTGCTGCTTCCGGAGCATTAAACATGGGAAAGGAAGGACCCGGGGTAATACCTGTATTCGGAGATCCTGAATTTATTAATTACAGGGGCGGTTCTGTGCCTGAGGACTTTTTAATTACCGGTGAAAGTCCGGCGATTGATAAAGGAATGGATCTCAATTATGGAAAGGATTTCAATAATACGGAAATTCCGCAGGGAGAAACTCCGGATATCGGAGCATTTGAATTTAAGTAATATCAATATGAAGAACAAAATAGATGTAAAGACCAATCCGTTTGTCACGTCACAACTGTGTTTGTTGGGTACGCTTGGATTCGTGATGACCGCATCAGGAAGCAATCCGGACGATCAGTTTAAACAGGTTGAAAAAGAAAAACAAACTCCTCATGTCGTCCTGATCCTTGCCGACGATCTTGGCTATGGTGACCTGAGCTGTTACGGCGCAAGCAGGATCTCTACCCCGGTGATCGATCAACTGGCTGCTGAAGGAATGAAGTTTACCAATGCCTATGTATCGTCTTCCCTTTGCTCTCCATCGCGATACAGCATCATGACCGGACGTTATCCCTGGCGCACACGTCTTGAATATGGCGTCTTGAAAAATTACGAGAAGCCGTTAATCGAGCCGGAACGGACAACCCTTGCCTCTCTCTTTAAGAGCAATGGTTATTATACTGCGTGTGTAGGGAAATGGCATTTAGGACTGGAATGGCAGCTTAATGACAGAGCTCCGGAGGATCCGGAAAACAACGTTTTTAATTCGGGGAAGGATAACCTGCAGGAGTATATTGATTTTTCGAAACCTGTAAAGGGCGGACCGGTTGAGCGGGGGTTTGATTATTTCTTTGGCATGTCGGGCTCAAACAACATGCAACCCTATGTTTTTATAGAGAACGACCGGGTTTTGCACGCGCCCTCGGAAGATCAGACCGTAGAATATGACTTTTATGCAAATGTGCAAAGAGCTCCGGATTGGGATATTAAAACAGTAAATCAGGTGATTACACACAAAGCGGTCGAGGTCATTCATCGTCATTTTGCAGAAAATAAAAAGAAACCGCTTTTCCTTTATTTTCCCACAAGCGCTATTCACCGGCCTTGCTTGCCTACTTTTACCAAAAGCAAAAGCAGGGCAGGGCTAAGAGGCGATCTGGTTGCAGAACTGGACTGGACAGTCAGTGAGATTGTCAGAGCTTTGAAAGAAAATGGCGCCTATGAAAATACGCTCCTGATCTTTACCTCCGATAACGGTCCGAGACCGGGAGACCCGGCAGTTTGGACAGAAAGATACAGGAAGGGCAATTACGAAGAATATCAGGATTATTTTAGTGAATACAAGCCTGAGTATGTGAACGAAAAAGGAAATATGATCTGGAAGAACGGTTGGCTTACTTATGGACACAATTCTTCCGGCGAATTTCGGGGATTCAAGCAGGATCCCTGGGAAGGCGGTCTGCGGGTGCCTTTGATTGTACATTGGCCAGGTTACGTAAAGGGCACCACTGTCAATACCCGGATGGTTTATGCAGGCGATCTTCTCGCCACATTCGCAGACTTGCTGGGTAATCCACTGTGTGAGAATGAAGGAGAAGACAGTTACAGTTTTTTGTCAAACATGCTGGACTATAAAGCTCCGCAGGTCAGGAAAACATTGATCCTGGCGAGCGGAAGCAGCGGAGCCCTGATCGCGATCAAAGGTGGTTGGAAGTATATTGAGCCGGCCAAACCGGGACGATGGCCTGAGACTTATTATCCGGGTGTTCCCGGGGACAAAGAACCTCGTTTATATAACCTAAACAAGGATATTTCAGAGCAGAATAACCTTTACCCTTCCATGCCGGAAAAGGCATGGGAATTGGTGGACATTATTAAAAAGATCCGAACGACCGTAAAGAGTGAAGCGAAATGAGACAGGGGATTTCAACAATATTATGTTTGGGGACAATTTTCTCCGGTATTGCCGCAAAACCGGGCATTGTGAAGTCAATATCGGGGGGAACGGGCTGTCAAAAGCCGAATGTGATCATTGTATTATCGGATGATCAGGGTTATGGTGATTTTTCGTGCCATGGAAATCCCGTCCTCAAGACTCCCGCTCTTGATCAGTTACACGATGAAGGGATCCGTTTTGGCAATTTTCATGTTTCTCCGCTCTGTACACCTACCCGCGGGCAACTGATGACTGGCCTGGATGCAATGCATAACAAGGCTGCAACAGTACTGACAGGCAGGAATCTTTTGAGGCGGGATATTATGACGATGCCTGAAATCTTCAGTAAAAACGGTTATGCAACCGGAATATTCGGGAAATGGCATTTGGGTGATAATTACCCCGACAGACCGATGGACAGGGGGTTCCAAAAGTGTATATGGCATAAGGGCTGGGGACTTCTTTCTGAAGCCGAATATGATAATGATTATTACGAAACACGTTACCTGGATAGCCTGGAAACCAAACAATCGGGAGAATATTGCACCAATCTGTGGTTTAATGAAGCTATTGAATGGATGGACAGAATGGCAGCCCAGAAGCAACCTTTTTTCACTTATCTGACACTGAATGCTCCGCATGGTCCTTTCCACTCTCCGTCACAGGATTATAATTTTTACCGGGATCAGGTTTCCGACAGCGTCACAGCGTGTTTTCTCGGAATGATAAGAAATATTGACCGGAATATGGGAAGATTGGATAAATGGCTGGAGAGATCAGGACTAAAAAGCAATACGCTGCTTATTTTTATGAATGACAACGGAGGTACCGGAGGTGTTGACCTGTATAACGCCGGGATGCGTGATAAAAAGGGTAGCAACTATGAAGGAGGTCACCGTGGGGCTTGCTTTATGCGCTGGCCTGACGGGAATCTGGGGATTCCCCGGACAATTTCATTTGCTGCCCAAATACAGGATCTGTTGCCTACATTTATAGATCTTATTGGACTTGAGTCGCCTGTAAGTTATCCGTTTGATGGCAAGAGCCTGGTTCCGCTTCTAAAGGGGAATGGAACAATTGAAGACAGGATGTTCGTTGTTCAGTACGGAGGCCATCTTCATCCGGAAAAATATTTCAGTTGTGTGGTCCGGGACTCATGGAGACTGGTTGGGAAAAGTGAATTATATGATATTTCGTCAGATCCCGGACAAAAGAATAATTTGTCGGCTGATTATCCTGAGGTCACAGCGAGGATGAAGGCATTCTATGAGGCGTGGTGGAAGGAGATTGAGCAGGGTATAAATGAGTTTATCCCTGTGATCATTGGTTCGGAAAAAGAGAATCCCGTGGTCTTTAATTCAAATAATTGGGTAGAAGGGGCCGTGAATACACAATGGAAAATTGCTCTGGCCGGAGGAGACCCTAAAGGCGGAATCTGTCATATTCGTGTTATGGAGCAAGGAAAATACAGGATAGAAATAAGTCGCTGGCCATTCCACCTTCAGAGACGCCTCATGAGTGTCGGTCCAAAGATATCGGTGGGAGGAACGCAGATTCAGGCAGGTAAAGCTGTTCCCATCCGTTTTGGATGTATTTCGCTGAATAATGGTGATCCTGTTATTACGGAAAGCAAAGACGAAGATGAGAAGATCACCTTCGAAATGGAGCTGCCTGTCGGCAACAGTACCTTTCGTGCATGGTTTAAAAGTGGCGAAAGGCAAGACCTCTGTGGAGCTTATTACGTAAAGATGGAAAAGCTGTTCTGACGGGAAATGAAAAGGATGAGTACAGTGAACTTGAAACGGGCATGTTTTACGCCAATACGACAACTGATGGATAAGGTTTTATGCAAGCTCTGCTCCGATGGAGCAATATTGAATACGACTTGTGTTAATACGAAAATTATAAGTCATGTTTTACAATGAATTGAAACGAGTGAAATTACTGCCGGTAGGGCTGGCTTTGGCCGGGCTGGCGCCTTTTGCACAAACCATTGCCGCCAGGGACAGTCAGGCCAAAAAGCCCAATGTTGTTTTTATTTTGGCCGATGATCTGGGATGGAGTGATCTGGGCTGCTATGGAAGCCGGTTTTATGAAACCCCCCGGATTGATCAGTTGGCAAAGGAAGGGATCCGTTTTACCAGCGCGTATGCGGCGTGCCATGTTTGTTCCCCAACCAGGTCCAGCATTCTCACCGGACAGTATCCGGCGCGCCTTGGCCTGACTGACTGGTTGCCGGGACGGAAAAATTTTCCTTTTCAGAAGCTTAAGAATGTCGTTTCAGAACAGCATTTGCCGTACGGAGAGAATGTTACCTTCCCGGCTGTCATGAAAGCCAATGGCTATACAACGGCCCTTATCGGGAAATGGCATTTGGGTGAAGATTCAGCTTCCTGCGAACGCCAGGGGTTTGATCTGCATATTCCTTCAGGCTGGCTGAAAGGGTGGCCGGCTAAGAGCTATTTTTCGCCTTACCAAATGCCTGGGTTGAAAGACGGACCTGAAGGAGAGTATCTTACGGACAGAATGACCGACGAGGCGATCACCTTTCTGACTGAAAATAAAGACAAACCTTTCCTTCTGTATCTCTCCCATTTTGCGGTCCATGATCCTATACAGGGACGGCCTGACCTGGTGAAAAAATATGAACAGAAATTGACACAGGCAAAGTCACCGGAGGGTATTCCCTATATTCTGGAGGGTAATCCGGATGAGAAAACTCCGTTTTCGGCAAAAGAACTAAATAACCTGTTGCTGAAGGAACCTTATCACGGATTCCGGGTGCTGCCAAACCGGACCGTGAAGGTCAAACAGGATCAGGATAACGTGCAGTTTGCGGCAATGGTCGAAAGCCTGGATGAAAGCGTGGGCAGAATCCTGGATAAAATAGAGGAATTGGGACTGGAAGACCACACGATCGTGATCTTTTTCTCAGATAACGGAGGGATGTCGGCTGCCAATTTCGGAAATCCAAAACGGGTTATTCAACCTGACAATCTGAATAAAGGATATTCTACCTCCAATCTCCCGCTTCGGGGAGGGAAAGGGTGGCTTTATGAAGGAGGAGTAAGGGAACCGCTCATCGTCAAATGGCCCCGGAAAGGACCAAGGGGAACAGTTTGTGATATTCCGGTCATCAGCACGGATTTTTATCCAACTATATTGGACATGGTTGGAATACAGCAGGATTATCCGTTTGATGACGGGAAGAGCCTTGTCCCCATACTAAAAAAGAAGGGCAAAGGGAAAGACGAGATCGAAAAGAGAGCTATTTACTGGCACTTTCCCCATTACAGCAACCATGGAATGCAGAGTCCGGGAGGTGCTGTACGGTACGGAGACTACAAACTGATCGAATATTTTGAGAACAGTACCGTTCAACTGTTTAATGTGGTGAAAGATCCCGGAGAACGTCATGATCTTTCCCAAACAGAACCTGAAAAGGTAAAAGAACTGAGTGAAATGCTGCATCAGTGGAGAGAAGATGCAGGTGCTCAAATGATGGAACTCAATCCAGGGTATATTCCGGAAAAACAGGAATTACAATAATGATTGGAGGGAAACAGCTGACGGATTAATAATAAAGTTATTAGAAATATGACCGGCCGGATTGCGATAATCGAATGGCAGACTAAGAAAATGATCTTAAAAAGCCGAAAAATATAAAAGGTAAAGTTATGGGTAAAATATTAGTAGTTGGTAGTTCCAATACGGACTTGATTGCAAGAGTGAAGAGATTCCCTGCGGCAGGCGAGACTATCGAAGGAATCCATTTTTTGCAGGCAATGGGGGGGAAAGGTGCAAACCAGGCCTTGGCTGCACATAAATTAGGAGGAGATGTGAAGTTTATCACCAGTTTAGGCAGGGATGCAAACGGAGAAAATGCCTTAAAATATTTCCGGAATGAAGGGCTGGATGTCTCCGGCTCTCTGATTGTTGATCATGTCCCGTCGGGGACAGCCATGATCTGGGTCGATGATCACGGAGAAAACTGCATCGTCATCATCCCGGGGGCGAATAATGAACTTTCTCCGGAATATATTTTGAAAATCGAAAAGGAAATTGAAGCAACTGAGATGGTGCTGCTGCAAATGGAGGTTCCGTATAACACAGTGAAAACAGTGTGTGAACTGGCACACCGGCACCATAAAAGAATCTTACTGAATGATGCACCAGCCTGTCAGCTGGACGCCGGCATCATCAGAGAGTTGGATATTCTGATAGTCAATGAAACCGAAGCTGAAACAATTTCAGGGGAAAAGATCGGCGACATCGGAGAAGAGGGGATGCTTGACAAGCTGATGTCGCTGGGAGTAAAGGCGGTCGTGCTCACTTTAGGCAAGAAAGGGTGTATGATGAAGAATTTCATGGAATTCCATTCTCTTCCGGCATTTCGGGTGAAGGCATTGGACAGTACTGCAGCAGGCGATACTTTTTGCGGAGCGCTGGCTGCTGAATTGAGTCGCGGGAATGGATGGGAAGAAGCTTTATGGTTTGCTACGGCAGCATCGGCCATTTGTGTGACCAGGATGGGAGCGCAACCTTCCATCCCGGCAGAAAAGGAAGTACGCGACTTTTTAAAGAACGTTTCGATTAAGCGAGTGTAAAGCCAAACTTGTTTGAACTTTGCCGAGCGGAAGAAACATCTATCGAAGATGAAACGGCTTATGTAAATGAAAGAACATGGAACCTTCTGTCAGGTTAAATAACCCTGAATGATAAATTAAGTTTGTTTTTCTAATCTGATCTTAATAAGGACTTATGAGAAATTTGATTGTTTTCCTCTTTCTGCTGTTAGCCGGATGCCATGCTATCCCCAAAGTTAAAGTGGGTCAGCAGGAAGGGGATCTAAAGGCTGTTCCAAAAGAACTGCTAAAGGACAAGATCAAAGGAGCCTGGGCGGCCCAGACCATTGGTGTTACGTTTGGCGTTCCGGCCGAATTCGAGTATAATACCACCATGATCCAGGATAACCAGGCTTTGGTCTGGACCGATTCGTCGATGGTGGTTGAATACCGCGACAGTCCAGGCACTTATGACGATATTTACATGGATCTTTCGTTCATGACAGTCATCGAGGAAAAAGGGATTGGTGCTCCGGCACAAGCGTTTGCCGAATCATTTGCCCATGCCGGATATCAATTGTGGTTCGCCAACCAGACTGCGCGATATAATATTTTAAATGGTCTCACTCCCCCTGAATCGGGACATTGGATGAATAATCCTTGTGCGGATGATATCGATTTCCAGATTGAAGCCGATTTTGCCGGATTGATGTCGCCAGGAATGGTAAATTCTGCCGTTGAGATTTGTGATCAGGTTGGACATATCATGAACTACGGCGATGGCTATTACGGGGGTGTTTTTGTCGCCGCTTTGTACTCACTGGCTTTGATCTCAGACGGGGTCGAAGATATTGAGCCGATCGTCGAAAAGGCGTTAACAATCATCCCTTCTGAAAGTAAATTCGCACGTTGCATCAATGATGTGATCAAATGGCACAGGGAAGATCCGGTCGACTGGAAATCAACATGGTTTAAAACCAGCCGCAAATGGGGCGTGGATATCGGATCGCCCCTGGGCGTTTTTCAACCTTTTAATATTGATGCAAAAATCAATGCAGCATGGGTGGTGATGGGATTGCTGTACGGGAACGGTGACTTTACCCGTACCTTCGAGATCGCCACACGATGCGGAGATGATGCCGACTGTAATCCTGCCACCGCAGGAGGCGTTCTGGCTGCTATTTTAGGGTTTAAACGTATTCCGGATTACTGGAAGCAAGGCCTGGATAAAGTGGAGAACCTTCCCTTTATGGGAACGTCCCTGTCCCTGCTCGATGCGTATGACCTTTCGTATCGTCATGCCGAAAAGATGATCGTTGCCAATGGCGGAGAAATAAAAGAAAAAGAATTGATCATAAAGTTGCAGGATCCTCGGACAGTGCCTCTGGAAGTCGCCTTTGAAGGACATTATCCGGTTTCAAAAGTCATTCCCCGGACAAAAAACAACGAGATTACTTTCGAATTTGAAGGGATTGGTTTTGCGTTGGCGGCGCCGCCTGATGGCAGGGATTACAAAGGGAAAAACCATGTTTTTGAGACTGAAATGTACATTGACGGAAAACTGGTCGAAAAAGCTAAATTACCGACTGCTGTTAACGGGCGCAGGTTTACCCCGTTCTGGCGGTATCGGTTGCCTAGAGGGAAACATAAAGTATTGATCAAAATCCTGAATCCGGTCGACTATGCAACGATTGAGTACAATGACGCTGTGATCTATGATGACCGGCCTTATGAAATTAAATTATAGCACCAGGGATAACCCTTATTAACAGTACATTCAAAAGTAAAACAAATGAAATGCAAATTATTGGCGCCAACAGCAGCCATTGCTTTTTTGGGAGCAGGCATGATCCAATGCAGACCAAACGAAGAAAAACCCATGAATGTGGTTTTCTTCCTGGTCGATGACCTGGGATGGAGTGATATCGGTTGTTACGGAAGCCGTTTTTACGAAACACCCCATATCGATCGCTTCGCGTCGGAAGGTGTACGTTTCACAAGCGCATACGCTGCCTGCCATGTTTGTTCGCCATCGCGGGCGAGTATCATGACGGGCAAATATCCCGCTTCACTGAACCTGACTGACTGGTTACCAGGCCGTTTGGACTTTCCGTTCCAGAAACTGAAGAATGTACAGGTTAATCAGCACTTGCCTTATGGTGAGGCTACTATCCCGAAAGTGCTTCAGGAGAAGGGATATCGTACGGCCATCTTTGGGAAATGGCATCTGGGAGAGGACTCAGCTTCTACAGCCAGACAGGGATTTGATATCCATGTTCCGGAAGGATGGAATAAAGGCTGGCCGAACACCGGTTATTTTCCACCCTATGGCATGAAAGGACTTAAG
>CAZOYZ010000027.1:0-12468 GCA_964584045.1 uncultured Prolixibacteraceae bacterium
TTTTGGAGCGAAATACTGTATCTTCTTTTTTTTTAAACACTTCGCCTTGCCCAAATTCCACGATGACATGATTTAATTCGGCTATCATTTCGTCGCTGACCATCGATACATTTTCATAAAGGGTCTTGTATTCAAATTCGACAGGTTCATAGCCAAACTCCCGCTCAATACCCATCAACTGACGGATTGTCCGGTGATTGTTAGCCAGGTTATGCAGCATTTCATAGTTGATGTTCAGGCACAAACGAACCTGGGCCAAAACAAAAATGCACCACAGATCCATCCCTTTTCGCCCCGTACGGTGTTTGCCGGAGTTGATATTTTTCTCCAGGATGGCGAATATTTTCTCATTGTATTCAGGATTGCAGTAAATGGCTTTAAGGGCTGCCAGCAGTTCGTCCAGTGCGTATGTTCTTTTGGGATTGATGCAGGTCTGTTCGATCGGGATTTGCCCCAGTGTCAGTTGTTGTTCAAATCGGTTCCTCATAGTTGGATCTTTTTGGGAATAAACTGTTAACCCTGGCTATTCAAAAAAAGATTCCTGTACCAGGATGAATGCAGAATCAACTAAATTTCTGCAATTTATGTCAGAAATCAAAGTAAAAAACCGGAAAGTTTTCAACATTAACCGGGAAAGGGTAAGTTCATTACTCTCCTATAGAGGAGCGATTACCAGGATCAAGGCAGCGGTATAGGTACCTTCCGGAGCTGAAAAAGGCCTGTTACCGTTAGGGTGAACGGAACAGGTTACGAAATCTACCGGACTTTTTTGAATAAAGGCTCCTATTCCATAAATTATTTTAATTTTGATACGCAAGATCACACCTGCAAACACACATGACGGAAAACTGGAGCATCATCTGGCAGGATTTTAAGAGAGGCAGTAATACTGCCTTTGAGAAAATCTATGATCAATATATCGACGTGTTGTACAGGTATGGCTCCAAAATTTCCTCCGACAAAGATTTGATCAAAGACAGCGTTCAACAGTTGTTTCTTGAGTTGTATACCTCGAGAGAAAAGCTGACCGATCCGGAAAGTATTGAGTTCTATTTGCTGAAAGCACTGAAACGGATTATTATTCACAAGGTAAATGCGGATCAGAGAGCAGGCGGCTTTTTTGATCGTGATCTTTCCTTTTTCGATGTGGAACTTGATGTCGAAAATAATCTGATCAATACAGAACATTACCGGTCAAAAATAAAGCTGCTGCAGGATGTACTTCAGTCACTTGAACCTTCAAAAAAAGAATTATTGTTTCTGAAGTTTTATTCAGGATTGAGTAACAGTCAAATTGGCGCGTTAACAGGAATAAAACCGGAAACTGTTCAGAAACAGATCCACAGGATCCTTAAAAAATTGCAGGTCACCTTTATCGAGCGTTTCCTGCATCTTTTTAGTATATGTTTTAAAGCATAAAAAACGTATCCGGTTTGTTGTCCGGTTTTTTGCGTTGCCTCCACTATGAAGTAAAGAGTCGCGGATAAGAGGTTTTTACTCATGACTCGTGACTCATGACCTTCTTAATAATTTAACAGTTCGACGATGACCTTTAAGAACTATATCGACGATCCTTATTTCCTGAAGTGGATCTTCCGTCCGGATGAGCCGGCTGAACAATATTGGAAGAACTACATGGAAAGCCATCCTGATGAAATGGGAAAGATCCTTTTTTTGAAGGATGAATTGAGTTTTTTGAGAATGAAAAATGAGGACCTTTCTGAAGATGAGAAAAGACACCTCCTTGAAACGATCCTGAAGAAAAAAGAACAAACAAGGCCGCGTTCCGTTTCACGCATATTACCGCTGACGTTCCTTCGGTATGCGGCTGTTGCGGTTATTTTTCTGGCACTTGGAAGTCTTCTGGTTTATTTATTCCATGGCGGGGTTGAGCGATCAGTGAATTATTCAGAACTGACTCAACTGCTTCCGCCCGGCAAGCCGGTCATACTTCTTGCCGATGGCAGGGAAATTCACCTGGGTATAAATTCGACCGTAGAATATTTGGCTAATCACACCATTGTTGTGGACGGTCGTTCCGTCCCGGTTTTGCCGGACAGGGTACAGGGACATGATCAAATTGTCATTCCCAAAGGGCACCGGTGCAAAATGATCCTGAGCGATCGCAGTGTGATCTGGCTGAATGCAGGGAGCAAGCTGATCTATCCGTCAGCTTTCACCGGAAACACACGCGAGGTCATCCTTTCAGGGGAAGCCTTCTTTGAAGTGAGCAGAAATGAAGACTCCCGTTTTACGGTTCAGACCACATCCATTGCTGTTGAAGTTTTTGGTACAAAATTTAACGTGTCGGCCTATGATGAAGATCCTGTCATTCAAACCGTTTTGGTTGAAGGTCAGGTTTCGGTAAGGAGAAATCGTGTAACTTCCCCGAAGCAACCGATCGTGCTGGAACCGGATCAGATGGTGATCTATAACCGGCAAACACAAGATTTTGAAACAAGCAGGGTAGATCCCGGATTCTTTACCCTGTGGAAGGAGGGTATGCTGAAGTTTGAAAATGAAAATCTGAATGCCGTCACCCGTAAACTTGAACGAATTTATAACATGACTGTTATATTCACAGACCCCGGGAAAGGACAGATGAAAATCAGCGGAAAACTCGATCTGAATGCCGCCAGGGATCAGGTGCTTGAATACCTGAAGACCCTGACCGGACTGCAAATCAGTGCGCTCAATGAAACTTATTATGTGATCAATTAAAAAAACCGGACATGGTGACGCATGTCCGGTCGGAATGATTAATCTCTAAGTGACTTAGTACATTATTAATCAAAAAGCAAAACAAATTTATGAAAAAAAAGCAATTAAGGAGTTTCCTTGAGAAGGAAACCAAAAAAGTATGGCGAATTATGCGACTAACAATGATTTTTTCTTTTTGCTTCGCAATGGCAGTTTCGGCTGCCGGGTATTCCCAGAATACGAGGTTAAATGTTGATTTTCAGAACATCACCTTGCGACAGGTCTTTGAGTATGTTGAGCAAAACAGCCAGTTTATCTTTTTGTACAGGAATGAAGATCTGGATGTAGACAAAAAGATAACGGTCAACCTGCAGAATGCAACGATTGATGAGATCCTGGGGAAGGCGCTGGAAGGACAAAACGTAACTTACCGGATACTGGACAGGCAGGTGATCCTGACCAAAGCCGGCGCGAATCTTCAGAACGAAACGCTTTTCCAGCCGGCAAAGGAAGTCAGGGGGCAGGTCACCGGACAGGATGGTCAACCGATCCCCGGTGTTTCCATCGTCATTGAAGGTACTTCCACAGGTACCATTACCGATATGGAAGGCCGGTTTTCTCTTGCCTCTGTTCAGTCTGATGCGACCCTTGTTTTTTCATTTGTCGGCATGCGAACCCAGGAGATCAATGTAGGAGGAAGAACCACGATCCAGGTCGTGATGGAGGAAGAGACGATCGGTCTGGAAGAAGTCGTGGCCATTGGGTATGGTGTGCAACGTAAAAAGGACCTGACGACCTCCGTTTCATCGGTGACCAGCGAGGATTTCGACGAGCGTCCAATTACCCAGATCGGCCAGGCAATGGCTGGTTTGGCTGCCGGCGTTCAGGTTACTGAAACTTCAGGGAAACCCGGTTCCGGTCTTTCCATCCGGGTTCGCGGGGCTACTTCGTTGAATGCCAATAATGAACCGCTGTTTGTGATTGACGGAGTCCCGACCAATGATACGCGGGGGCTTGCCGTTGAGGATATTGAATCGATGCAGGTGCTCAAGGATGCGTCGGCAGCGGCTATTTACGGGTCGCGTGGTGCAAACGGTGTAGTCCTGATCACGACCAAACGGGGTAAAGCAGGGACTTCAAAAATGACATTGAGCACCTACCAGGGATTTGCCGAGCTTCCCAAAAAAATTGATGTATTGAACGGACAGCAGTATGCTGAACTGATCAATGAGTCACAAATTAACGCGGGAGGTTCTCCGAAATATGAAAACCCTTCAGTCGTTCAGGATCTTACCGACTGGCAGGATGAAGTTTACCGGACAGCTCCGGTATCGAATTACCAGCTGGCTTTTTCCGGAGGATCTGAAAAAACCCAGTATTATCTGGCCTTAAGTTTGCTCGACCAAAAGGGGATTATTGATCCTTCGCAGTTTAAAAGGTATTCGGTGAAGCTGAACCTTGACCAGCAGATCTATGACTGGCTGAAAGTGGGATCGAGTATCACCTGGAGCAAGACCAACTCGCACGATGTCACCGACAACAACAGTGTAGCCCGCGGTGGCGTGGTGCTTGGTGCGTTGTCTACTCCTCCTACCATCCCTGTTTACAATGAAGACGGTACCTTTTCAGTGAATCCTTTTCAGGCATGGGAGAATCCGGTCGCATCGATGAAAGGCAGTGATGAAGGAACGAAATCAAATCAGCTGTTGGCCAACATCTTTGGAGAGGTGAAGCTGACCAGGGACCTGGTATTTAAATCTTCTCTCGGATTGGAAAGCAATAATTCAACCTGGAGTTCATTTACTGATCCTTACCGGACAGGATACGGAAGAGCGAATCGCGGAATAGCCAGCAACAAGACGAACATCGACTTCACCTGGCTGAATGAGAATACATTGACCTATACGCAGACTTTTGGGAAGGGACACCGGGTATCCGCTCTTGCCGGTTTTACAGTCCAGCAATTTGAATGGAACGGGACTGATCAGCAGGTCAAGAATTTTTCAGGTGACGGGATCCCGACATTGAACGGCGGCTCAATTTCTGTCACGAATAACACCGATGCGTCCGAATGGACCATGGCTTCGCTGATCGGGCGGGTCAGTTACGATTACCAGGGGCGATATCTGCTCACAGCCAATATCCGGCGTGATGCCTCATCCCGTTTTGGTAAGGAGAACCGGTGGGGAACGTTCCCGTCTGTTTCGGCGGGCTGGCGTATTTCCGACGAGTCCTTTATGGAAGGTACCCGCCATGTGATCAACGACATGAAGCTGCGGTTAAGCTGGGGGATGAACGGTAATCAGCCGGATGATCCCTATGCCGCATATGGAAAGGTGTCCCCAAGCGGCGGTTATCCTTTTGGAGAAATCCTTCTTCCGGGTGTACAACAGGACCGGGCAACCAACGATTCCCTGAAGTGGGAATCGACCCGGCAAATCAATGCCGGTCTTGATGTGAGCCTTTATGAATCAAGGATCCAGGTTTCGGCCGATATTTATTACAAGAAGACCAAAGACCTGCTGATGGACGTGAACGTGGCGACCCAAATGGGCGTGGCCAGCCAGTTGCGCAACGTCGGGAATGTCGATAATAAAGGGTTTGAGCTGAGTATCAGTTCGAGAAACCTGACAGGGGCATTAAAGTGGGATACCGATCTTAATTTTTCGATAAACCGGAACAAGGTTAAAAATCTGGGCGGTGAAGATGTGCTGCTTTTTAGCGGTAATATTTATGAACGAGGTGATGTATCGATTGTCAGGGAAGGTTATCCCATTGGCTCATTTTATGGTCTGATCGCGACAGGCGTCGATCCGCAAACCGGGATGATGACGTATGAGGATCAAAACGATGACCAGACTTACAACGATGAAGACCGCGTTATCATCGGCGATGCACAACCAGACTTTATTTTTGGTCTGAACAATAACTTCTCCTACAAAAATTTCAGTCTGGGATTTCTGTTCCAGGGTGTTCAAGGGAATGATATTTTTAATGCCTCACGCGTCGAGATCGAAGGAATGGAAAACTGGAAAAACCAGTCGACCGAAGTGCTGAGACGCTGGAAGAACCCGGGCGATATCACGGATATTCCCAAGGCACTGGCCAACAATAAGGATAATTCACTGCTTTCGACCCGCTTTCTCGAAGATGGCTCTTTCATCCGGCTCAAGTCGATCACCCTTTCCTATAACCTGAGGTCAGCCTGGCTGGAGAGCATTCAGGTCAGCAATGTGCAACTGTACTTTACCGGGCAAAATCTGTGGACGATCACCGACTATTCCGGTTATGATCCGGAGCTGAATTACGGCGGTACCAGTAATACGGCATTGGGAATCGATTTTGGTACATTCCCGCAACCGCGTACATTCATTTTTGGTGTTAACATTGACTTTTAATCTTTAAACTTATGACTATGAACAAGATATTTCAACACCGTCTTCTCTTATTCAGCTCAGCCTGTGCACTCCTTTTTTCAACGGCCTGCGAGAGTTTTCTGAGCACCAGTCCCGAGTCGTATCTTACTCCGGAAGAATTTTTGAACAGCCGTTCGTGGGCGGAAGCATCCTTGTCGGGGATCTATAAGACTTTTCATTCAGAATACTACCAGTTCGACATGTTTGTTAACGGTGATGTCACGTCCGACCTGGCCTATGCGGGCGGTGATAACAATGCCAACTTTGAAATTGATGACCTGAATGTCACACCAACAAACGGTAATGTAGGGCGCGACTGGTCTTATTTATATTCGGCAATAGGCACGGCCAATGCGTTCTTAAACCGGGTCGACAGCATTCAGGATGAAAATTTCAGTCAGGTAGACAGGGATAAACTAAAGGGTGAGGTCATGTTTATTCGTGCGGTGCATTATTTTAATCTGGTTCAGTTGTGGGGAGGTGTTCCGTTGGTTTTGAAAGCGGACGACCAGAACTCGTCAAGTTTGCCAAGAGCGACCGTCGATCAAATTTATGCTCAGATCATCTCTGACCTGGAATTTGGGGCGGAGCATCTTCCGGCTACCTCGTCGGATGAAGGGCGTGTGATAAAAGGTTCCGCCCTGGGACTCCTGGCTAAGGTGTACGCCACAAAACCTCAAAAAGATTACGCAAAAGTGCTCGAATATTGTAATGCCGTTCTGGCTGATGGCCAGTTTAGCTTAGTCCCCAATTACGGCGACCTGTTCGACGGCACCCATGAAAACGGTTCCGAATCGCTGTTCGAGATCCAGTTTTTGCCTACTGTTGCCGGGAACTGGGGTGTTCAGCTGTTTCTTCCTCCTTCACTCACCCAGGACGGGTGGAAAAAATTCAATACGCCTTCAAAAGAATTGCTTGAGGCGTATGAGGAAGAAGGCGACGAGATCAGGAAAAATGCAAGCGTGCTTTTTGAAGATGTCAGCGGAAAGTATTCGGACGATATCTGGGGAACCAATATGCCTTTTTCATATAAGCTGAAACACGCCAACGGGTGGAACAGTGGCGATAATATCATTTATCTGCGTCTGGCCGACATTATCCTGTTAAAGGCAGAAGCGCTGAATGAAACGGGCAACCTGGCGGAGGCCGCCGTTGAACTCAACAAGATCCGCGCCCGTGTGAACCTTCCCGCCAAAAATCCGGCGACAAAGGTGGCGATGCAGCTTGCGATCGAAAAGGAACGTATGCTGGAACTGGCGCTGGAAGGCCATCGCTGGTCTGACCTCAAAAGGACCGGGCGCGCGCTTGATGTGATGAAGGCATCGGGTACCCGCCGGCCAAATCAGACGTATTCGTATATCGATCAGAATGATCTGTTGTGGCCAATCCCGCAGTCGGAAAGGGACAAGAACCCTGCGCTGACGCAAAACCCGGGGTATTGACAAGAAGTAGTGAGTAATGAGTAGCGAGTAGTGAGTAGCGGAAAAAATCCATACTCATGACTCGCTACTCGCGACTATAAATCAATTAACGATGAAACCAACTTTTTTTACACTAATTTTTTTCAGTTTCCTGCTGCTTTTCTTCGGGTGCAACTCAGATCATGACAGTAAATCCGGCGGCCAGCCTTTGCAGGCAGAAATGTGGCTGACCAAAGCTGACGGGTCGGTCAAATTTCAAAGGCAGCAGGCCCGGTTGGAACTCGGAGACACGGAGCCTTCAGGGGTTGTTGTTGAAATGGATACTGCGACTACCTGCCAGACCATGGATGGCTTCGGTTACGCACTTACTGGAGGAAGCGCCATGCTTATCCGTCAGCTTGATCTGCAAATACGGCAAAATCTGCTGAGTGAACTGTTTTCGACGGGAGAAAATGCAATTGGCGTCAGTTACCTGAGAGTCAGCATCGGCGACTCCGACCTGAGCGATCATGTATTCTCCTATTGCGACCTGCCGGCCGGACAAACTGATCCGGAGTTAACAAATTTTGATCTTGGACCCGATGAAGCCGATCTGATCCCTCTTTTAAAAGAAATTTTGCAGGTGGATCCGGCGGTTAAAATTATGGGATCGCCCTGGTCACCTCCGGTATGGATGAAAACAAACAACAGTTCGGTCGGCGGCAGTCTCAAAAAAGAATTTTATCCTTCCTATGCCCTGTATTTTGTGAAGTATATTCAGGCGATGGCAGCCGAGGGTATCCCGATCGACGCCATTACCGTACAAAATGAGCCGCTGCATCCGGGGAACAATCCCAGTCTGCTCATGCTGGCAGCCGACCAGGCCGATTTTATCAAAAATCATCTGGGACCTGCATTTGAAGCCGCCGGGATCAGCACGAAAATCATTATTTACGATCATAATGCCGACCGGATCGATTATCCGACCGAAATTTTAAGTGATCCCCAGGCCAGTCAGTACGTGGACGGAACAGCCTTCCATCTTTACGGGGGAAAAATTGAAGATCTGTCCCGGTTGCACCAGGCTTTCCCCGATAAGAACCTGTATTTTACGGAACAATGGGTAGGGGCGCCCGGCGACTTTGCGGAAAATCTGTCATGGCATGTTAAAAACCTGATTATCGGGGCTCCCCGGAACTGGTGTAAAACCGTTCTGGAATGGAATCTGGCAGCCGACCCTAATCAGGATCCTCATACGGAAGGAGGATGCACCGAGTGCCTGGGAGCCCTGACCATAGGCAATGGCAAGGTGTTGCAGAAGAATGTGGCCTGGTATATTATCGCTCACGCTTCTAAATTTGTCCGGCCGGGCTCGGTACGTGTCGCCACCAATATGCCCGACGGACTTCCCAATGTCGGGTTCCGGACACCTGACGGAAAGAAGGTACTGATCGTGCAGAATGAATCGCCGGCCGCGAAGGACTTCCTGATCAGATTTGGTAACGGAAGCCTGAAGACAAATCTTCCCGGCCAGGCCGTTGCGACTTACGTTTGGTAACTATTCCCGGTGCAGCCATAGCCCGCACCGGGAATAATTTTCTAAACGGGCAGATTAGTTTTTGTTCTGATATGCTACCCGGTCCGTCAACGAAATCATTTATGCCGGCTCTGCGATAATCACCTGAATCCCGGATTTGATCAGTTGCTGATAGTATGTTTCCGGGATCTTTCCATCGGTGACCAGCGTATGGATTTTTGACAGCGGGGCAAAATTCATGATACCTGTCCGGCCGAACTTGCCCGAATCGACCAGTACAATGTTTTCTTTCGCATGCGACATGATCATCCTGGCAATCTGCCCTTCTTCCAGATTTGATGTAAATAGTCCGTCCGCACTGACCCCATCGGCGCTGACGAAATATTTGTCAGCACGGAACATCTGAAAATTTTCAACGGCCGTGACACCCACCAGCGAAAATGAATTGTGGCGAAATACTCCTCCGGGAACGATGATCTTAAGGGTGTCGGAACCACCCAGTTTCACGGCAATATCCAGCGCGTTCGTGATCACCGTCAGGTTTTTGACATTTCTGATCAGTTTGGCGAGTTGCATGAGCGTCGTGCCTGAATCGATAATAATGGTATCACCTTCCCTGATCAGGGAACATGCAACCGCAGCGATCGATTTTTTCTGACTGAGATTTAATACTTTTCGTTCTTCGACCGACAGATCATCACCGACTTTCACGGCCATCATGGCACCACCTCTGGAACGAATGAGAAGGTTCTTCTTTTCCAGGTACCGCAAGTCCTTTCGGATCGTGACTTCGCTGACCCCCAGTTGTTTATTTAATACAGAAATGTAGATCTGCTTGTTTTGTCTGAGCTCTTCCAAAATAAGGCGCCGTCTTTCAACGGTTGACATACCTTGATCCTGTGCCATATCGCGTTTTATTTAAGTCCTTGACAATAATAACCAAAATTCAAACAAGTGCGATATCAAACTATTTTTAATCACGGGCTTATAAAAGATCCAAAATGAAACTTTGACCATTGCTTTATTGTATTATTAATTGATTGTTAATATGTGATTTATAAAATAATAGCCAATTTAATAGTTTTAAAATTGAAACTTAGTGAAATTTATTATTTTTTTATATCGAAATGTTTTGAAACATCAATTTTTGATTTAATTTTGATAGCAGACAATTACCGGTATGAATCAATTAATGGATCAGATATGGGAAAAAAGATTTTAAAGTTAACGGTTGCCGGCTTGCTGTTGATCGTATCAGCCGGAGCAAGCCTGGGAACAGGCAGGTTCGCACATCAGAATAAAGAAAAAGGAACCGAGTGGCGGGAGCTTTTCAACGGGAAAGATCTTACCGGATGGAAACACGTAGGCCCGGGGTCTATGACCGTTGAAAACGGAATGATCAGGGGACATGGAGGGATGGGATTGTTGTACTGGGAAGGCGAAAAATTCGGGAACTGTACCATCCATGTTGAATTCAAAATGCAGGACACCAACAGCAATTCCGGCGTGTTTATCCGTATACCGATTGAGCCGTACGAGGAATGGATGCCGGTTTACTATGGCTATGAAGTCCAGATCGATAATCAGCCGGAACTTTCAGACGAAGATGATTACCATTACACAGGTATGCTTTACTCATTGACCAAACCGCTTGCCAAACCGGGAAAACCCGGCCCGGAATGGAACACGATGGACATTACCCTTGACGGACTGAGGACCATTGTCTATGTGAATGGTGTGAAGGTTACTGATTATAAAGAAGGCGATCCGGTTCCTGAACGGAAATTCGACTTTGAGCCGTTCCGCGGACCTCGTCCCGAATATGGGTATATCGGATTACAAAACCACGGTGATAAGGATGTTGTTTTTTTTCGGAGAGTGGCTGTTAAAACCAATAAAAAATGAGAACGAATAACCAAAAGAACGGGTCAAACGAAATTTCAAGAAGAAAATTTGTTGGAATGACTGCTTCGGGAGCGGCTGCAGTAACAATTTTGCCAAGCTTCACCGTGAGCGGGCTGGGACATGTCGCTCCCAGTGATAAACTTTATATTGCAGCCGTCGGTTGTGGCGGTGAAGGGGCGGCGGATATTCATACCCTCATGAAGACGCCAAAGAAAAACGCCGTGATCTCCCATTTATGCGATGTGGACGACAGGATGGCTGCCGACATGCGGAAGGAATTCCCGAAAGCACCGTTTTATTACGATTGGAGGGAGTTGTTCGGCAAAGAGAGTAAAAATTTTGATGCGGTAACCGTTGCCATTCCCGATCATAATCATGCTGTTGTGGGCTTAGCTGCCATGCAGCTCAAGAAACATCTGTATCTTCAGAAGCCGTTGTCACATGATATTTATGAGGCCAGGATCCTGACGGAGGCATCAAAGGAATACCGGGTTGTGACCCAGATGGGCGACCAGGGAGCATCCTGTGAAGGTATGCGGATCCTGCGTGAATGGCTGGAAGCAGGGGTACTGGGAGAGATCGAAAGGGTTTACTGCTGGACTGACCGGCCTGTGTGGCCCCAGGGGATTCCCTGGCCAACCACCCGCCCGGCTGTTCCAAAAGAGCTGAAATGGGATCTTTGGCTGGGAACAGCAAAAGAAACCGGTTACATTGACAATTTGGTACCATTTAATTGGCGCGGATGGTGGGAATTCGGTACCGGCGCTCTTGGCGATATGGGATGTCATATCATGGGTCCCCCGTTCAAGCTGCTTAATCTAGGTTATCCGGTTGAGGTTTCGGGCAGCGCCAGTACCGTATATGACGGTATTTTTTCGGAAGCCCAGTATCCCGAAAGCGGACCAATTTCCAGCTCGATCAAATTCAGATACAATTTGAAGGATGGCAAAAACATCGATCTTTACTGGATGGATGGCGGAATTACACCCGAACGGCCTGAAGAACTGGAGGAAGAAGGAAATATGAATGAGATTCTCGGCGACTTTACCGGACTGAATGATTATGAAGGCAGTACCCTGTTTATTGGCTCCAAAGCGAAAGCGGCATGCGGCTGGGGTGGGAGAAGCCCTGTCCTTCTGCCTCTCTCCATGAACAGGGAAATCCACGTTCCAAAAAAATACCCGAGGGTTGAAGGTGATATGGATGGCCATTACTGGCAATGGATCGACGCCTGTATTGCGGGCTATGGCAATGCGGAAGTCGATTCTCCCTTCGAAGGCTATGCCGGTCCGCTTACCGAAACGGTGCTGATGGGTAATCTGATCTTACGCAGCTTTAACATCCGTAAAAAAATAAAAAGGGTGGATCCGGTTTATGGTGAATTGGAGGGATTTGTCTATCCCGGCCGGTATATTAATTTTAAGTGGGACGGTGGAAATATGAAAATAACCAATTTTGATGCAGCCAATCAGTTTGTGAAAAGGGAATACCGGACCGGCTGGGGAGAACT
>CAZOYZ010000027.1:12568-21634 GCA_964584045.1 uncultured Prolixibacteraceae bacterium
TTTATGGAAATTGAGACTTTAGCGACCTATGAAGAGCTTAGCCGGAAAGCAGGTGAGCTGATCATTGCTGAAATTCAAAGGAAAAAGAATCTTTTACTTTGCACGGCAACGGGAGGAAGCCCTGCGGGAACATATCGCCTGCTTGTGCAGAAGTATCAGGAGCAGCCTGATCTGTTTGAACAGTTGCGCGTCATCAAACTGGATGAATGGGGCGGAGTACCGATGGATCACCCGGCGACATGTGAAACCTATTTAAAAAAGCACATGACCGGTCCTCTTCATATTAGTCGTGAACGCTATATTGGCTTCAACAGCAACCCGGACGATCCCATCGCAGAGTGCAGGAATATTCAGGATAAACTGAACCGGGAGGGGCCGGTTGACCTGTGCATATTGGGGATCGGAATGAACGGACATATTGCTTTTAATGAACCCGCCGGCTTTTTGCAACCTTATTGCCATGTTTCTGTGCTTTCGGCATCATCATTGCAACATCCGATGGCTTCAGATATGAAAATAAAGCCTACATTTGGATTAACATTGGGAATGGCGGATATATTCCACGCCAGGATGATCCTTCTGCTGATCAGTGGACCTCAAAAGAGAAATATGGTGAAAAAGCTGTTGTCTCGAAAGATCAGTACCGAGGTGCCGGCGTCATTTTTGTGGTTGCATCCTGGTGTTTGCTGTCTGATCGAAAAAAATGCCCTGGAGGAATAAAACGGGCCAACCCTACGTAATTCAAGACCTATGAGAAGAAACAAACTGATCGTTTTGCTGATCCTGTTTATTTGGTTTGTCATTTCCTTTATTACCAACATTCTGGGGCCGGTTATGCCCGTCATTATCGAAAATTTCGGGATCAGCCTTACCCTGGCCGCTTTTCTCCCGTTCTCATTCTTTCTGGCTTACGGGATCATGTCAGTCCCTGCAGGAATGATGATCGAAAAGTTTGGAGAGAAGACATCCATGCTGATCGCCTTTGTATTCACGTTTACCGGATCATTTCTTTTTGCGCTTTTCCCCGGTTATGCGATGGCTCTGGCATCGCTGTTCATCATCGGAATCGGAATGGCCATGCTTCAGGTCATCATTAACCCGTTGATGCGTGAAGCCGGAGGGGAGGAACATTTCGCATTTTACTCGGCGCTTGCACAATTGGTATTTGGATCAGCCTCATTTGTCAGCCCGTTCGTTTTTTCTTATCTGATGGGTCAGTTAAGTGACTATCAGGGCGGCGGTAATTTCTTTGTGGATACATTGAGCCGCCTTATCCCGCCTGAGCTGCCATGGAGTTCCTTATACTGGCT
The DNA here is from genome assembly GCA_964584045.1 of uncultured Prolixibacteraceae bacterium. Classification (GTDB taxonomy): domain Bacteria; phylum Bacteroidota; class Bacteroidia; order Bacteroidales; family Prolixibacteraceae; genus JBCFBK01. Next base: position 13,879 of record CAZOYZ010000027.1, read on the forward strand.
GTTCTCGTTTATATTAGCGATGATGCTGGTCTTGATCAGTTTTGTTAAACTCCCGAAAGTTGAATTGAAAGACGATGAAAAGGTGGGAGCTGTTCAGACTTATGTCCTGCTCTTCAAAAAAAGAACGGTCATTTTATATTTCCTGGGAATTATGGCCTATGTGGGAACCGAGCAGGGACTTGCCAACTGGATGAGTAAGTTTTTGAACACCTACCATGGTTTTAATCCTGAAGTAGAAGGCGCGTCGGCTATTGCCTGGTTTTGGGGACTGATGTCGGTAGGATGCCTGCTGGGTCTTGCTGTTCTGAAGCTGGTCGATTCAAAACGTGTGCTGAAGGTAAGCTGTATCCTGGCAATGATCACAGTGGCTGCAGCCCTGTTCGGTCCGGCCAATCTATCCCGGTGGGCATTCTCTGCAGCAGGCTTTTTTATTTCACTGATGTTCTCGGTCGTTTTTTCCCTGGCGCTCAATTCGGAGGAAAAACATCACGGCTCGTTCTCGGGAATCCTTTGTTCCGGGATTTTTGGCGGGGCTTTGGTTCCCCTGATCATCGGATGGCTGGGTGACCGGTTTGGACTGAGGATCGCCATGCTCTTTTTGTATCTTACGCTCGGTTATATTTTTTCAGTCTCGTTCTGGGCCAAACCTTTAATAAACAACAAAACCATAAAGATCTCAGAGCTTTTCTCCCGAAAATCAAACCGCTCGTGATTTGGCAGTCCTTTAAAAGGTCTCTCGCATCGGCACAAAATGAACATCTTAACTCCTTATTTTATACCGCAAAGTGATAGCCGATGCCTTCATTTTCGTAGCGTACATGGGCCTTTCGCGTTTCAAAAACCAGCTTCATCGATGCCAGGGGCGGATCATCGCGTCAAGATCGATTTGCTCCGTGCTAAAAATCATGATTCTCTTTTCAAATAAGGAAGTACCCAGAATTCTGTCGGTCATCAGGGGCACCCGGTTCAGCTTGCTTTGGGCAATATCCGGGTATTCGCCGGTGAGTTCGGGATTATCCAGTGCTTTAAAATTCTTTAGTGCTTCGATGGCGACACTGACGGTAGCCACAGGCGTTTTCAGTTCGTGGGTCATGTTATTGATGAAATCGTTTTTTGGTTTCATCAACCTTTCCTGCGAGCGGATACTTCGTTGCATGACGATAAAGGCTGTTGTAATAACCAGTATCAGGAACACTAAAAACAGGACCTGTGGCATGATCGCACCCGAACGACAATGTAACTCGTTTTAAAACAATAATATATATAATTATTTAAAAATAAACGGCATCAAAGGAGTTTTTTATCCTTTTATTGATTATCTTTGTGGTGTAAAAACCCATAATGATAGTTTCAAATGCAAATTACAGGTAATTCAATCGTAGGGGAGATCGTCCGGGCCAATTTTCAGGCTGCACAGATCTTTGAACACAGCAACATTGATTTTTGTTGCGGCGGGAATATTTCGGTCAAGGAAGCGTGTAAACGTTCGGGTACGGATGAAGCCGCCCTTCTTTCTGAGCTGCAGGCAATTTTGCAGCATGAAGACTATGACGCCAAATATTTTGAAGGCCTGCCTCTGGACTTGCTAAGCAGTTATATTGTTGAGCGTCATCACAAGTACGTGTCGGAGAAATCACCGTTTATTCAGGTCAAGCTTCGTAAATTGTGCGACGTTCACGGTGCCAATCATCCGGAACTGTTCGAAGTAAGGCAACTGTTTGATGAGACTGTCGGCAATCTGGCCATGCATATGAAAAAGGAAGAGCTGATCCTTTTCCCGTATATTACCAGGATGGTCAACTTCAGGAATAACGGAACAGGGACTCCGGCTGAGTTCGGACATGTTCTTCAGCCCATCAGCGTCATGATGGCAGAGCACCAGATTGAGGGCGACCGTTTTATGCGGATCTCCAAAATTACCGGTCAGTATCGGACGCCTGCAGATGGCTGTAATACTTATGAGGTGACTTACCGGAACATTGAAGAATTTGAAAAGGATCTGCATCGCCATATTCATTTGGAAAACAACATTTTATTTCCAAAGGCGATTGAGTTGGAAAAGGAGTTGCTTGATAATTAAAATAGATGTTGTCACGAAGAACAGAGTACGCTGTTCGTGCGTTGGTCTTCATCCAGTTGGAGAATTGGAAGGAAAAACGCCCGGGGGTTGCAGAGATTGCGAGAGAGATTGATGCCCCCGGTGCGTTTACCGCCAAAATTTTGCAGACACTTACCCGGCATCAACTGGTGAATTCAATGAAGGGGCGTGGTGGTGGCTTTTTTTTTACTGACAAGGAAGACAGTCCTTCTCTTTATGATGTAATCCATATTCTGGAAGGGAATGAGATTTTCCACAAATGCGGATTTGGGTTGAAAGATTGCAGCGATCAGGATCCCTGCCCGTTGCATAAAAGTTATAAGGCCGTTCGTGATGAATTTACAAGGATAGTCACAACAGAAACGATCCGTTTCATGGCGTTGAAAGTACTTCACGGAGAAGCTGTATTGAACCGTGCATCCGGTTCTAATCGCGCGGATTGCCCCCCGCAAAATCCTGGTACCGAATTTGAGATATTCAACAGTATCTGATAATTTTTAATCATGGAAAAATGAGACCAAAGGTCTTTTCTGCATTCATTCTGATCTTTTGGGCCGGATTTGTCAGCTCAATCAGCTTTATGGAAAGCTGGTTAAAATTTCAGGCTCCGGGAATCGACTTACCGCTTGGACTTGGTATCGGTAAACTCATTTTCAGTAACCTGAATATCATGGAATGGGTTTTTCTGTTCCTTTTTGCAGTGATCCGGTTCTGCGAAGTCAGACGTTTGAGGCATCTGTTTAACTATGTGTTGGCCATTATCGTCGCTTCGCTTGCCATCCAGACTTTTTTCCTGCTTCCCGAGTTAAATGAACGGGCTGATCTGATCATCAGGGGGACCAACCCGCCTCGTTCATCCGTTCATCTTCTTTACGGAATGACAGAGGTCATTAAAGTGATCTTGTTGATTTTTGCTGCCTGGTTTCAGATATACCGTTCGCCCTCCGGCCGTCCTCTCCTGCAATCTTCAGTTAAAAACAGCGGTTCATGTGGATAAATTAAGCAAATTATACAAGAAACTTCATCGCTGGCCGGGGCTGATCCTGTCGTTCATTCTCCTTTATTACGGGATTACCGGCATATTTATGAACCATCGACGGTTTCTTTCTGAAATCGATATCAGCCGGAAAATTCTGCCGGAAGGCTATGCTTATCATCATTGGAATAACAGCGCCTTAAAAGGAAATCTGATCATTGCGTCCGACAGTGTGCTGGTTTGGGGAAACATTGGTATCTGGGTAACCGATTCGGCTTTTGTTCGGTATACTTCCCTCAATAATGGCTTTCCAAAAGGAAGCGATAACCGGAAAATCTTCGATGTTCACCGTTCATCCGACGGCAGCTTGTATGCGGCCACCCTGTTTGGATTGTATGCTTTTGACGGCGGCAGCAGGCAGTGGCGCAAGTTTGATCTGGATGTGGATATTGAACGTTTCGTAGCGATCGAGAGTATTGGTGATACCCTTTATGCATTGAATCGTTCTTTCCTTTTTAAGGGAAAATCGGAAGGGGTAAAAACGGAATTTTCTAAAATCGAACTGGCAGCGCCTGAAGGTTACAGGCAGAAGGTCGGTTTGTTTGAAACTCTGTGGCAAACCCACTCCGGAGAGATTTTTGGCATGCCGGGAAAACTGTTCGTTGATCTTTTGGGGCTGATCACTGTTTTTCTGTCCGTTACCGGAATTATTTATTTTTTCTTCCCCGACTGGATCAAAAGGCGGATCAGAAGGGGAAAACCGGCCCGCAGGCTTGTCCGGACCAACAAATGGTCGCTCAAATGGCACAATAAAGCGGGAGCCTGGTTTTACATTCCGCTCACAATCCTGTTTCTTAGCGGTACGTTTCTCCGTCCGCCCCTGCTGATCGCAATCGCCCGGGCTAATATCAGTCCGCTGAAATTTTCTCATCTGGATCAGCCAAATCCATGGTATGACAAATTGAGGGACATCCTTTACGACCAGGCAACAGGCCGTCTTCTGCTTTCGACTTATGACGGCATGTATTTTATCGAACCGGATTCCTTTCGCCCTGAACTTTTCCAAAATCAGCCGCCGGTAAGCGTGATGGGGATCAATACCTTTGAACCCCTGCAAAACGGATTTTTTCTGATAGGATCATTTAGCGGATTGTTTTTGTGGAACCCCTCGGTTCCTGAAATAGTCGATTATGCCAAAGGAAAGCTTTGGGAGCCGGCGGCTTCAGGCAGACCGGTGGGTGATTTTAAAGTTACAGGAACCATCACAGATGTGTCAGGGAACAAATACATGATCGATTATGATAGGGGAGCGATCCCTTTGCACCACGGGAACAGCCTCCCTTCGATGCCGGAAAACGTGCTGAAAGAGTCAAAGATGTCGCTGTGGAGTGTCTCACTGGAGATCCATACGGGAAGGATCTTCGAATTTCTTTTAAGCGATTTTTATATTCTTCTGGTGCCTTTGACCGGGCTGGCCGCGGTGATGGTGGTCATCAGCGGTTACCTGCTCTACCGCAGGAGATACCAGAAAAAGAAATAGGTTGCCCGTGGCAACCTATTTCTTTTTAATGGACCAGCCTGTCTTCAGACCGAAGACAAACCATCCCAGGTAAAGTGCTCCTATTGCAAAAATGGTATCGCCGATCGTCCTTAACCAGCGGACAAATTCCAGAGTAGGAGATTCGAGGAATTCGGCAGAGCGGGCGTACCAGAGTCCATGTTTCACACTTGCGACCGTTTGGGCCAGGCCAACGGGCAGCACACTGATCAATACCATGAGCAAAAGCCCGATATTCATCGCCCAAAAGGCAATCCTGATCGTCTTTTCTTTCCAGACCGACTGCAGGCTCATGTCCCTTAATACGAACAGCATCAATCCGATCCCCAGCATGCCGTATACGCCGAATAAAGCGGTATGTCCGTGAACCGGCGTGGTATTGAGACCCTGCATATAATACAGTGCAATCGGAGGATTGATCAGGAACCCGAATATACCGGCACCCAGGAAGTTCCAGAAGGCGACAGCCACAAAGAAGTAGATGGGCCATTTGTAAGCCGTTACCCATTCCCGTGCACGGCTGAGGCGGATATTGTTCCAGGCTTCAAAACCCATCAGTACCAGGGGTACGACTTCGAGCGCGCTGAAAGTCGCTCCCAAAGCCAATACGGCTGTCGGCGTACCCGTAAAATACAGGTGATGGAACGTTCCGATGATTCCTCCTGAAAGGAAGATGATCGTTGAAAATAAAACGGTTAGCGTAGCGATACCCACCCGGATCAGTTGCATGCGGACGAACAGGAACGCGATGGCCACGGTGGCAAAAACTTCAAAAAATCCTTCCACCCAGAGATGGACGACCCACCAACGCCAGTATTCGGCTATAGCCAGATGGGTTTGACGTCCCCACATTAAACCGGCCGCATAAAATACGGCGATGGCAACTGAGGCGATCAGAAATAAGATAAGCAGGTGTTTATTTTGGTTCGGCCTTGTTAATGCCGGCCATAATGCCCTGCCCACGAGGAACAGCCACAGAAATAGTCCGACCAGAAGGAACGCCTGCCAAAACCTTCCCAGGTCTACATATTCATACCCCTGATGTCCAAACCAGAAATTTTCGACTAAACCAAGTTTCTGCATCACCCCCATCCACTGACCGGCCAATGAACCGACCACAATGATCAGTAATGAGATAAACAGGAAGTTAACGCCTAACCGCTGATATTTGGGTTCTTTCCCGGAAACGGCAGGGGCGATAAACAAACCTGTGGCAAGCCAGGAGGTGGCGATCCAAAAGATGGCCAGTTGAACATGCCAGGTCCTGGAAATGGAATAGGGAAGGATGTCCGTCATCGGTAATCCATAGAAGCCCAGTCCTTCCACCCCGTAATGCGCCGTGATTACCCCCATCAGGATCTGAACCAGGATCAGCGCGGTAACGACCCAGAAATATTTCAGGGTCGCCTTCATGGAAGGGGTCAGAATGGTACCTGATAAAGGATTCACATGGGGTGTATCCGGATTTTGTTCTTCATCCTTGTGCGATGCATAATACCAGGCCAGTAGTCCGATGCCGAACAACAGGACGATCACACTGAAACCCGTCCACAGGATCAGGGAGCCGGTCGGTTCGTTGCCCACCAACTTTTCCGGTGGCCAGTTATTCGTATAGGTAATGTCGTCGCCCGGGCGGTTGGTCACAGTCGCCCAGCTTGCCCAAAAGAAGAAGGCATTCATCTGTGCCATCCGCTGAGGATCCTTGATGCTGTTGGCAGGAATACTGTAAGCTTCGCGTAGATCTGCCTGTCCGGGATCATCCATAAAAAGGCCCGCATAATGGCTGCTGATCTCCCGGAAAGCTTTTGCCCGGATGTCGGAAACCGTGATCGTTTTTTCAGCTTCATCATACGTGTTGGTGCGCATTTCCTGCTTCAGGCGCTGCTGTAACATGGCTTGCCTTTCCTTGTCCAGAGCATCATAGGACATGGAAAAGTCTTTCTGCGCCCATTCATCGAGGATAAATACGGCCTCGTGATGCAGCCAGTCGGCTGTCCAGTCGGGTGCTTTATAGGCGCCATGACCCCAAATGGAACCTACTTCCTGTCCTCCTATCGATTGCCATACATTTTGCCCGTCCTGAATATCGGCCCGGGTCATTAACACAGATCCGTCAAGGGTGATCACTTTTTCGGGGATCGGAGGTGCTTTACGGTAAATCTCATGTCCAAAATATCCCAGTATTCCGAACGAGATCACCATGACAAGCGTAAAGCTGATCCACAGCGTTTTTGTCTTCATAGATTAATGATTAAATGATTCAATTTTTTTTCGGAGATAAATATAAGGAAATAAAATTATATGAAGACCCTTTTATCTTTATATAATTTGACTATTTTTACATGAACATTCACTCACCTTAGGTTAGTTGTTTCTATCTTTAAAGGTTATTTTATCCGGGGATATGATCCCTGACAATTGATTGACGTATGCTATCAAAAAGTACGGAGTATGCAATTCGCGCCCTGGTCTTTATACGGCTTGAGAACTGGAAGCACAGGCGCCCTGGAGTCATTGAAATTGCAAGAGAGATTGAAACACCTCCTGCATTTACGGCTAAGATCCTCCAAATACTGACCAGGCATCATTTGGTACAGTCTATGAAGGGGAGGGGAGGAGGTTTCTTTTTTTCAGAGGAACATCAGCAGATTTCCTTATACGATGTTATTCACGTGATGGAAGGAGACGGATTGTTTCGCAGGTGCGTGATCGGATTAAAAAATTGCAGTAATGACAATCCGTGTCCGTTGCACAATGACTATAAAAAGATCAGGGACGAAGTTTATCAGATTGTAAAAAAAGAGACCATCTATTCTTTAGCAATAAAAGTTTCTGAAGGTAAAGCTGTACTGAACCGTATCACGGTTTAAGGAAGGATTGTCAAAACCTTGAATTTTTAGCCTGTGTTCGTGTTTGTTGAGCAGGATAAATTGGAAATCGGGATCTTTACGGAAGAGACAAAGTCTTATTTTCTGGAGATCATCGACAAAATGAAAGCCAGGGAGCGGATTGATTCTGTTATCCTGGGTTGCACCGAATTCCCGATCATGTTCACCGAAAGTCAGTATTCAGAAATGCCTTTTCTGAATACGACCGGCATCCATGTAAAGGAAATGATCAAAGA
>CAZOYZ010000028.1:0-14015 GCA_964584045.1 uncultured Prolixibacteraceae bacterium
GTCCGTTTCTACTTATCAAAGGGAGATTTGTACAGCTTTACTGTTGAATAAGAGGCTACGGAAAACAGAATCAGATGAAGAGCTGGCCTGACCATACCCGAAATGTGGCCTCGATTTCTCTGATCGTATTATACGCAGTCCATACCAGGGTTTCGTCGGTTTGGGTAATCGATGTGCGCAGAAGGTAAACCCCATTGTCCTGGTCCGGGACGGTATCACACTTGATGTGCCATGCCAGTGAAGTAACAACGTTTTTTTCGCCATTTTCAACGTCTATCTGGTAGAAACGGTGGATGGAAGGGTATTTTTCTTTAAGCCGGCCGATCCGTTCGTGTACGTTGTCTGTTTGCTTGACCCCGCCTTTCTTGTGCAGGCTGCTCTCAATAGCCGCCAGCCCTTCTTCAAACCGGTCTTTGAAACGGCTGTTCATGGCGCTTTCCTTGACCCTTTTCGCTTCACTTTTCACCCGCAGGAAGTAGTCCGTATTGGAAGGAACGTTAACCTGGCAGAGTTCTATTGTCTGACCTTTTTTAAGTGACGGTGACGCTGTTGTCCCCGGAATCCAGGGTATTGAGTCTCAGGGGCTATGATTTTCAACGTGTTATAATGAAGGAGGTGAGTAGCCAGGATATTCATCCGGATCGTCTAACAGACACATCACAGAAGAGAATTCAGTAAATTAACTGTCAGACCCCGGTTTGCGGGGTCTGACAGTTAATTTGTCTCTATTTTCGTTATTTTAATTCCCAGGGTCGAATGTGTTTAATTCCTTCGTAATCGGAGAATCTAACATCATCAAGCGAAACGACCATTTTTTCGTGATTATCTTTGATTAAAAGCAAGTTACCAAATTCTCTTTCGGCAGCTTTAGGGTTATTCAAAAGATAACTCACTTGTACGTAAAGAGTTTTTTCGGGCTTTTGTGCCACAAAATCAATTTCAAGATTATTTAGTTTACCCACAGAAACCCGGTACCCCATTCGTTTAAGTTGGATAAAAACATAGTTTTCAAGGTTGTAACCAATATCCATGGGGTAAAATCCAAAAAGATAGTTCTTAAAGGCAGGGTCATTAAGGTAATATTTATATTCTCCACCAAGTGTTTGTTTTCCGCGAAGCTGAAATCTTTCGGCCTGATGCAGAATAAAGGTATCTTTTAGATAACCAACATAAGTAGAGATAGTTTCGTAATTGGTTTTTCTCTGGTTACACTTAAAATAGCGGATAATGCTGCTAAAAGACGTGAGGTTTCCGATATTCACAGCCAGGAACTTGAAAATGTCTTCAAGAAGAGCCAGATCCTTAATGGGATACCTTCCGGAAATGTCACGTAAAATAATTGTGTTTTTCAGACTATCGATGTAATGCCTTTGAATTTCTTCTTTGTCAATATGATATAATTCAGGTAATCCACCCTTTTTGAGATACTCCATAAAACTTTCCTTTTCAATCCGAAGTTTTTTAAATCCGGTAAACTCAAAAAAGCTAAATGGTAGAATCTCAAATTCCACATAGCGTCCTGAAAGTAATGTTGCCAGTTCACCCGAAAGGATATTTGAATTTGAACCGGTTATAAAAATTTCATATTCAGCTGTGAAGTCCTGTGAATACGAATTGACAAAAGTCTCCCAATTTTCGATATTTTGAACTTCATCAAGAAAAAGGTATATCTTCCCTGACGGCGCTAATTTCTTTTTGTAAAAGTTGAAAAGTAATTCCAGTGTTGAGGCCGATCTGATCTCGTCAAAAGCTGTGAATTCTTTATTAACGTAAAATATATTTTTAGGCAGAATGCCTTTTTTCGAAATCAAAAAATGTATCACTTGCCTTAAAAGATAACTTTTTCCAACTCTTCGCTGACCAACAAGCACTTTTACCAACCTATTCCCTAAATAATCTGTAATTTTTGTAAGGTATTCAGTCCGTTCATATCCCAACGCCAATGAAAATCCAGTCCAAGGATTATACTTTTTGACTTTTTCAAATATGGTACTTATTTTTTCGGTCATGGTTGAATATTTAATGAGATTTGTAGATTTTTCAAATATACTTGAAAAATTCCTAAACCAAACAAAGACAATGGAAATATTTTAACGTATTTCTCTTCCATCTGGAATGGACGTTGTAATTTGCTAATATCATACCAATATCTGCTAATATCTTAAAAAAACCGCGATAAATAATCTCCAATTTTGTGGATATTAACAGTTACCCTAACCACATCTTTAAATGAAGAAAATAGTTTCCCTTTTGATTACCGGAATTTGGATGAATTTATCTGTTTCAGCGCAAAAAGAGATTTATTCGAAATCATTCATTAAAGCAATAGCTGATCGGGTTAACGATTATCAGCACAGCCACCCCTGGCAGGAATTTGATGACAATTGGATCCGTGGGACCTATTACACCGGAGTGATGGCGGTTTACCAGGCCACAGGGGACGAAAATTACTTCCAGCAATGCAAGGTCTGGGGAGAGAAGTTGCGATGGCAAATACCAAAACTAAAGCCGGGTCAAAAGGCCAGTGGAGTTAATTTACTTACCTGCGGACAAACCTGGCTGGAAAGTTATATGGTTAAAAAGAACCCTTTAAAAATTGAGCCAATCCTGGCTCATCTGGATGATCCGGCGGTTCGCAATGCTGTTTCAGAACCCCTTTTCTGGTATTTTGAAAGTGGCAGACGTTACGTGGATGGATTATTTACCGGGCCGCCTGCTCTTGCCATGCTGTATAAAATTACCGGAAAAGAGAAATATCTGGATTGGATGGATGCCTGCTTTTGGGATGTTTACGGATCCCTCTTCGATCTGGACGAAGGATTATTTTACAGGGATAAAAGGTATATGCCAGACTATCCAGGCGGATTAGAGGAGAGATATTTACGTCCGGATTCCGTCCCTTTTGAAGAGGCCAGAATGTCGTATGTCTATCAACAGACAAAGAACGGGAGAAAAGTGATCTGGTCACGGGGAAATGGCTGGGCGCTTGCCGGACTGGCCCGGATCCTGAAATACCTGCCTTCAGATCACGCCAATTACGGGAGGTATAAAGCTGTTTTTATCCGGATGGCTGCCGAACTGAAAAAGCACCAGCAACCCGATGGGTTCTGGTACCCTAATCTGGTCGACCCGAAAGATTACGGAACGCCCGAGAGCAGCGGTACAGGTTTTTTTACTTACGGCCTGACCTGGGGGATCAACAACGGGATCCTGCCGCGGGAAGAATATCAGCCTGCCGTGGAGAAGGCCTGGGCAGCCCTTGTTTCGGCAGTCAGTGAAGAAGGTAAAGTACAATGGGGTCAATTGGTGGGAGCTTCGCCTTATAAAATTTTGCAGGAGGATTCTCATGAGTACGTGAACGGAATATTTCTCCTGGCAGCCAGCGAAATGTATAAGCTGAACAACTGAAAATCTTTCCTTTATGAGACTAAGCTGTTTTTTTTCAATGATCATCTGTTTGTGTCTGTGTTCCTGTTCGGATAGGAAAGAAATGGCTATTGTCGCCGGACAGGATGACGTGATCAATGAAGCCGGTCACGATCTCGCCCGTTATCTTTCAAAAACATGGCCTCATGAGCAGTTTGAAGTGGTTCCAGAACAGGTCCCGTGCAGTAGAAATATTTTTCTGGAGATCTCAAAGGATACGATGTTGCTCAACGATGAAGCTTACCGGATATCGGGTGACGGGCAGTCGCTTTTTATCCGGGGAAAGACACCGCGGGCTTTTGTCCATGGTGTTCACGGTTTGCTGAAACAGTTAGACTGGAATTTCTATCTCTCATTCGAGGTGCCGCCTGTTGATCCCCGGCCGCTGGATTTTTCAGCAATCCTGATCGAAAATGCCCCGCTGAAGGAGAGGCGCATTCTGTTCAACTGGCATAATTTTTTAAGCGGTTGTACGGGTTGGGACGATGAACAATGGCAGCAATGGATAGACAATGGCGCCAGGATCGGGTTTAACACCATCATGGTACACGCTTACGGGAATAACCCTATGCGCTCGTTTTCCTTCAACGGACAGGAGAAAGAGCTGGGGTATTTGACCACCACCCAAAAAGGGAGGGACTGGGGAGCGCAAATGTCAATGATGTCAGACTGCTGACCGGAGGAGAGATTTTTAAGGATCCGGAATTTGGCTCAGTGACGGCGAAAGTTCCTGAAAATGAAAGGGGACAGGCAGCGACGATGCTTATGCAGCGGGTATTCAGGCATGCCGCACTGAAGGGAATGGACGTTTGTTTTGCCGTGGATGTAGATACCTGGATGGCCAATCCGCAAAATATTATTCAAACGCTTCCAAATGAAGCGCTGATCGAAATCGGAGGATACCAGACCGTTAATCCGGAGCATCCGGAAGGTAAAAACTATTACAAAGTACAGCTAACAAAACTGCTGTCCGATTACCCCGAAATTACCATGCTGTCGGCATGGATGCGAAAACCTGAAAAGAAGCCGTCACTAGGCTCTGTCTGGTTGCTCCATGAATCAACCACCCTTCCGGAGAAATGGAGGCAGGAATATTTCAACATTCTGAAAGATCATCCGGAGCTGAAGGACGAACGGCCTAATCCCGGCTTGTTTGCCCTGTCAAAAATAGTAAAGGCGTACCGGGAGATCCTGGATGAGATTAAACCGGGAGTTGAACTGGCTCTAGGGTCATGGGACTGTGACTTTACCGAACAGGCCGATCCGTTCATACCTGATTATTGTGGTTTTATTCCATTGGATTACAGTCATATCCTGGATCAGCCGGAGGTCGTGAACAGGCTCGGAAAAGTCGGTCAAATCCGTAAAGTATATCCTGTTGTCTGGGCTCACCACGACGACCACCGGTACATCGGCCGGCCTTATATTCCGTATGCGGGATTTAATCGACTGCTGAATGAGACCAATGCCTCGGGCTACGGCATTATTCACTGGATGACCCATCCGCTTGATCTGTTCTTTAAGCGGATTGACGATTCAGCCGCTTTAATACGAACAAATAACAGGAATAATTTTGACTGATGACTGAAGAACATGGAAACTTAGTCACTTAATTTTTATCAAATCCTCTTTGAAAACCTTAAGGTAAAATTCAAAATCATCGGTTATATTCGTGCTCAAATTCAGCCGCGATCTGTCAGGAATGAATCTTGAAAACGAATTACTAAAATCGGTATCCAAAGGCAGCAAGAAAGGATTTGAGATACTTTTCAGGACATATTATAACCGCTTGTGTGCCTATGCTGCCGGTTTTGTCGCTCAAAATGATCTGGCTGAAGACATTGTGACCGATATTTTTCTGAAATTATGGGAGAAGCGGGAAACCCTGACCATTCCCGAGTCCGTTTCGTCCTATTTGTTCCAGTCGGTTAAAAATGCCTGCATCAACTATCTGAACCGTGAAAAAAGCAGGAAGTATACGGTTTCGGAAAATGAAGTCAGGCTGCTCGATCTGAAAATGATGTATTCTATTCCCGATAAATATCCGCTGAATGATCTGATCGGGAAGGAACTGGAAGAGAAGATAAGAATCGGGATCAGCAAATTACCGGAACAATGCCGTGAAGTTTTTTACCTGAGCCGCTTTGAAGATCTCTCCCATAGAGAAATCGCTGAAAAATTGGGGATCTCGGAGAATACAGTCAAAGTTCAGATATACAGGGCACTGATAAAACTTCGTGCAGGTTTGAAAGATTTTCTTTCAATTATTTTTTAAAATTCCCAAATTTTTTTTTGATCCCTTGTAATACCCGGCCTGAATTTCCGTGTCATATCCTCACAAGGAAAAAAAATGACACACAAAAATTCCATACCTGAAAAATTAAAAATCACGATCATCGACTATCTGTGCGGGAAATGGGATGAATGCGATGCCGGTCTTTTGAATGCCTGGCTGGAAGAAAGCGAAGATAACAGGCAGCTGTTCAGCCGGCTTGTCAGCCTGTGGGAGGCCGATCAAATGGTCAGACGGGAAAAAGACTTCGATCCCGATCAGGCCTGGGCAAGACTGGAATCCAGAATGGATGGGAAAAGATCAGCCGCTGATCGTTTTATCCGGCTAAAACAGTTGTCGCGGATTGCTGCGGTTCTTATTTTGACACTTTTCATTGGGGGTACGGGGCATTATTTTCTCCAAAAGCTTTTCAGGCCTTCTTTTACTTCTTCCGGGATTGTGGAATACACGGCTCCTTATGGTTCAAAAACCAGCCTGAAACTGGCTGACGGGTCTTTTGTCTGGCTAAATGCAGGTACCACGCTGAAGTATAATCAGGAATTTGGAGTTGGGAACCGTGATATTACGTTAAGTGGGGAAGCTTACTTTGAGGTTGCTAAAAACAAACAGCTGCCTTTTAAGGTGAGGGCAGAAGAAATCTCGGTCAAGGCTTTGGGAACCAGATTTAACATCAAAGCCTACCCGGATGAAAAGACCATTGAAACAATCCTGCTGGAAGGTTCTGTGGAAGTTCAGGATCATACTCCCGGAGGAAAGAGGAGAGTCGTGCTTGAGCCTCATCAAAAAGCCGTTTTTCATGATGACCGTAATGATTTTATGATCTCGGAAATCAATAATACGGCTGAGGTATCGTGGTTTACCGGGAAATGGACCATTAAAGATACAAGAATGGAGAATCTTGCAAAGCTTTTGGAACGGCGTTATAATATTAATTTTGAGTTTGACGACGAGCGGATCGAAGATTATGAGTTTGGCTGTACCATCAAGGATGAAACCATCGAGCAAATTCTCACGGCTATTACTTATTCGGCGCCAGTAAAATACAGGATTGTCAACAACCAGGTCACTTTGTCGAATGATGAAGACAAAATGGAAAAATACAAAAAACTATTAAAATAAAAAGAGAGATCCTCCGATCTCTCTTTGCACAAGTTCATTCATGTTACTGTCAAATGTCAGTCTGCCGGTAACAATTTTTAAACTTTAACAATTCAAAGGTATGAAAAAAAAGCGTAACTGCCGGTCGCGTGCAGAAATGTGTGTAGCCCGGAAAATTTTTATGACTATGAAACTAACGTTCCTGCTTTTATTTATTGGCATGATGCAATTGTCAGCCTCTGTCTATTCTCAACATTCCAGGCTTTCTCTTGATCTGAAGAACTGCACGGTGAAAGAAGCACTTCAACGGATTGAAGAAAGAAGTGAGTACCGGTTTTTCTTTAATGAACAATTTATCGATTTAAACCGGCGGGTCTCTGTAAAGACCGAAAATGAGAAAGTGGAAAACATCCTGAATGAAATTTTTGCCAGTACGAAGATTTCCTATAAGGTAATGGAGAACAATCTTATTCTGATTACTCCCAAGGACGAGGATTTTACAATGGACAGCAGGCAGTCCCGAACGATCTCAGGTAAGGTCACCGATTCTTCAGGCGGTCCTTTGCCTGGTGTAAGCATTATTATTAAAGGGACGAATCAGGGAACGATTACTGACACAGACGGGAACTATTCATTGACAAGTGTTCCGGTCGACGGTGTGTTACTATTCTCTTTTGTAGGGATGAAATCACAGGAAATGCCTGTTGACGGGAAAACTTCAATCGATGTCGTTTTAAAGGAAGAGACGATTGGACTGGATGAAGTGGTGGCAATCGGATATGGTACCCAGAAGAAAATAAACCTGACGGGATCCATATCGAGCGTTAATTTTTCTAATGAAATGCTTGAATCCCGCGCGGTGCAAAATGTGTCTACCGCACTTTCCGGGTTAACCACAGGTATGCTGATCACGCAGACAAGCGGGCATCCTAATGAAGCGGAAGCAACCATAAAGATCAGAGGGACAGGATCTTTAAACTCCAGTTCAGACCCCCTGGTCATTATCGATGGGGTTATCGGAGACATGGACAATATTCATCCTTCGGATGTGGCAGACATTTCAATTCTTAAAGATGCTGCTTCTGCAGCCATTTACGGTTCCAGAGCCTCGAACGGAGTGATCCTGATCACCACGAAAAACGGAAAGGATACAGACGGGAAAGTGACCTTTAATTATGATGGATACTACGGGTTGACCGGCGTGACAAAATCCCTGGACCTTGTGACGAATACGGCAGATCATTTGTCAATGATAAACCTGCTTGAGACGAATTCGGGATTTGCTGCCCCTTTTCCGCAGGAGACGATTAATGAATGGCGCGAGAAATCCAAAACCGATCCGGTCGACTATCCCAATACCGATTTTTTGCAATGGTCGCAGGATCATACACCTAATTATCTTACAAATCATAAAATCAGTGCGAGCGGCGGGACCAAATCAATGAATTTCTACACCTCATTGAATTATCAGGAAAATAGCGGTTTGCTTCCTAATACGTCCACGCAGAGGTATACGTTCAGAAACAATATGACCTTTAAGGTGAATGATTGGCTGACCCTGGGAAATAATGTTTCTCTGTTGTCTGAAGTTGCCGATCCTGCCGACTCAGAACTTATCTGGTCATGGTGGGTGGCAGCCTTCCCCGGACAGTTACCCCGATATAACGTAAATGGCATCAGGGAATATGGAGGGGAACAGATAGAAGTAACCTATAATGCAAATAATCCGGTCTATTATGCGGAAACAAGGTACGGAGAACGTAAAACACGCAGATATACCGGGAAAGTATTCGGTATCTTAAGTCCGGTAAAGGGTTTAAAGGTGAATGCAAGCTATTTCCTCGACAGATCAGATTATAACGACGTTCTCAGTGAAATTCCTAAAGACAGATGGAATTTTCAGAATATGACTGTGGTAACGGATAACACAACAGGGGCTGTCATCACCCTGGAGAAGAATAATAACATTACGGAACGGCGGGTTGTTGATGTGTATGCGGATTATGATTTTTCGCTTACTGACCACTCTTTTCATTTTTTAGCAGGATTTAATCAGGAGTATTATAAATACGAGACAAACAACATCACCAAAGAAGATTTGGTCAGCCTGGATACTCCGGTTTTAAATTCTGCCAGCGGGACTGCAACGGCCAGCGGGACCATTACCGATTTTGCCATGAGATCTTATTTCGGAAGGTTTAATTACAACTTTAAAAACAGATATCTTTTTGAGGCAAATGTCAGGTATGACGGGTCTTCAAGGTTTTCTCCCGATGAACGGTGGGGGTTATTCCCTTCTTTTTCAGCGGCATGGCGGGTTAGCGAAGAAGATTTTTGGACCGGAGGTAAGGTTATTAACGATTTGAAAATCAGAGCCTCATATGGTAAACTGGGGAATAACGGAATTGGTAATTATGAGTGGCAAAATTTTTATAATAAAGCGAATGTCAGTTTTGGGCAATCTGCTGCGTCCGCCCTTATTTACAACGATATTGCCAATGAGGCGATCACCTGGGAAACAACCAACGTAACCGACATCGGGATCGATTTGCAATTCCTGGATAAATTTTCCGGCACATTTGACTATTACTACAAATATACCGACGGTATTCTTATTCGTGAGCCGATACCGTTGGTAAACGGAGGACTTAATGCTCCGAGGGTGAATTCAGGCGAAGTCAGTAACTCAGGATTCGAATTTGCATTGAATTATCACACAAAGATACGTGAGTTGTCGTTGAGCGCAGGAATGATGTTGTCATATAACCGGAACAGAATTGAGAAATACAAGGGAGACTATATTGAAAAACAGGATGACGCTACAGTCTGGACTGAAGGACAACCTATTGGTAAGTTCTATTTAAGAGAAGTTGACCACATTGTAAAGAATCAAAGCGAAGTTGATGCCATGATCGCGGATGGATGGGCATTTTATCCGGCCACACCCGGTGAAGGGGATTTTATGTATAAAAACAATAATGACGATAAGATGATCAGCGATGACGACAGGGTTCTTATGGGTAATCCGATTCCGGTATACACCTACAATGCAAATCTTTCATTGTCCTATAAAGGGTTCGATTTTTATGTTCTGGTGGACGGCGTGGCCAAATGGGATAAATATTTGAAGGGAGGAATACACGAACTTCAGCATCTTACCGGCGCTTATTTGTGGCCAAAGTCATACCTTAATGCAACCTGGACAGAAGACAACCGTGATGCGAAGATCCCAAAAATTTATCATAATCAATCGCTAAATGACCAGGAATCTGAATTTTTCCTCCACAAAGCCGATTATTTAAAGGTCAGGACGATTCAGCTCGGATATACCATCCCGAAATTCCTTTCACAAAAGGTTTTCCTGGACAGGGCAAGAGTTTATATCGACCTTCAAAACTATTTTGTATTTACATCATATCCGGGTCAGGATCCTGAAAACCAATACGCCGGCCGCGAACAGACCTATCCTTCCATGAAGAGCATGTCGTTCGGGTTAAACCTTACTTTTTAACCACAAAAGATTAGAAAAATGAAGAAAGTAATATTTTTTATAGTGGTCGTTTTTACAACTTTGAGTTGTGATAATAATTTTCTTGACAGAACTCCCTATGATGGATTTTCGGACCAGAATGTGTGGACATCAGACGAATACGCGATAATGGGGTTGAATGGCGTTTACAGCTCTTTAACGCGTTCTTCCATGTTTTATGCTCCCATGTATTTTTCTGTCGTAGGTCCTGAATCTTTTGCATATGTCCGGACCTGGGAGGGGCTGGAAATCGCGATGGGATATGCAACCCCTGCTTTCGACGTGTTCAAAAATGTCTATACCAATTTTTACAAAACGATCCGATATACAAATGATGCCGTCACGAATTTGGAAGGTAATGAACAAGTGTCAGGTGATTTGGCTGAAAGATTGATCGGAGAGGCAAAGTTCATTCGCGGGCTTTGTTATTTTTATCTGACAAATTTGTATGGCGAGCTGATTATTCTGGATAAACCTGTGTTACCTTCTGAAACCTATTTGCCGCGAAGCTCAGTTGAAGATGTACGGGAATTCATCATTAGTGATTTTACGGATGCGATCTCGAAATTGCCTGTTTCCTATGAAGCGGGAAATGAAGGAAGGGTAACCAAAGGGGCTGCAATAGCGATGCTGGGCAAAGTATATTTGTATGCAGGACAATGGGCTAATGCTGCCGAGCAATTCAAAAAGCTGATGGCTGCCCCTTATACGTATGAACTGACCAATGATTATTTCGATAATTTTAACTGGAAAACGCAACCGAACAGCGAGACAGTTTATGACCTTAACTATATTAATGAAGCAGGTTACGGTAGTGGTTGGGATCAATTTTACGGGTCACGTTCGCACCAAACATTCGCACAGGACTATGTGAATCCTCAACTTAGAAATGTTCAGTCCTATTTACGTCGCGACGGGAGCGCTGTGAACTGGTCAACAATACCCAGATTGGCTAATTATGGAAGTAAATATGAATATGGATTGGAACTGATGCCCTGGTATCAGACAAACCTATCCAGGGAAACGATGGATGAACGCCTTCATAAGAATTATGTGATGCCGGGTGAAACTTTGATAGGGAAGGGAGATAAGGTATATAAACTCTATTACCCTTATTCTTCCTATCTTGGCGCAACTCCCGCGCCAAACAGGACAACATTTGGCGATGCGGCTCTTTTGACAATAAGGAAACTGGTTACAGAAGGAAGCACAAATACGTTAACCTGGGATGCTCCTACGAATTTCCCCGTTATTCGTTTTGCTGATGTTTTACTGATGTATGCCGAAGCAAAAAATGAAGCGGAAGGACCTTCTGCAGAGGTTTATGATGCTATGAACAGGGTTCGTAACCGTGCCAAAGCGGTTGATTTGGGATCGGGTCTCAGCCAGAATGCACTGCGGAAGGAGATCAGACTTGAACGGTATCGTGAATTACCGTGTGAAGGGATTTTGTATTTTGATGTGAAAAGGTGGAGAGTGGCGCATCTTAGTCAGGCAGAGGAACCTTATTTTTCATTGAATCATACCGTTTGTGAGTATAATGGCGAACCTTATTATACCGGAGTTTTTATGGAGAAAGATTATTTGTGGCCAATCCCTCAGACCGAAATGGATTTGAACAGTAATATCATTCAAAATGAAGGATGGAATTATTGATCCTGTTTCTCTGATCAGCAAACCTGCCCGTACGGCAGGTTTGCTGATGATTTCTTTGCTGATGACGTTAATGGCAGTTTCCTGCAAGCAGAAGGAAAGCCGTTTGAGAACGCAATATTTTCCAAAAACTGAACAAAAAGGACTTAAACTACCCAAGGCAGATCATTTATGGGTCTTTATTTTGGCAGGCCAGTCCAATATGGCAGGTCGCGGATTTGTTGAACCACAGGATACGATTCCGTCAGACCGGATATTTACGATAAACAAGAGCAACGAAATTATAATCGCCAAAGAACCGCTTCATTTTTACGAGCCGGCCTTAACCGGACTGGATTGCGGGTTATCTTTTGGAAAAGAACTCGTGAAAAGTATTCCCGACAGTATTTCCATATTATTGTTGCCGGCAGCGGTAGGAGGTAGTTCAATAAGTCAGTGGATTGGGGACTCCATATTCCGAAATGTTCAGCTATTCTCGAACTTAGCAGAGAAAGTTAAAATAGGGAAAGAACATGGGATTATAAAAGGAATATTGTGGCATCAGGGTGAAAATGATGCAACCAATGTCGAAAATATTGCCTTGTATAAAACCAGACTTTTCGAGCTGTTAAAAAAATTAAGGGATACCGTTGGAGATGAGAGTTTACCTGTTCTGATCGGAGAGCTGGGGCAGGATAACGAGGATTGCGAAAAAATTGATACCCAGATCAAACTTTATATTTCGACAGACTGTAATGCATCATTCGTGAAAACATCAGACCTGAAAAAGAAAGAAGATCACGTGCATTTTAATTCGAAAGGATTAAGAACACTCGGGAAGCGGTTTGCCGTTCAGTACCTTGAAGTGATCAGTCGTTCAGATAAAGGCAGTAAAAGAATGCTGCAGTAATGCGGATAGGATGAAAATCCCATTTTAGTGATACAAAAATATGAACCATGAGATATCATACGTTACTAATAGGTGTCCTTTTATTAGGCTGTTCGTGCCATACAAATTTCAAAAAAACTGAAGAAGCGTCATCTCCTGAAACAGGGACACCACTTATATGGGGCTTTTCTGACCATGGCTTTTGGGGGTACTCCGATAATATATGGGGGGTTGATGAGAATGGTTTTTGGGGGTATGACAGCAGTGGCGCAAAATACGATTTGACCAGTCCTGTTTTCAAAAAAATAATTGAAGAGTTTGGTTTTAACCTGGTCGTTCAGGAATATGCAAGAAGGCCAGCCTTAACCAGTAAAGAGAATATCCTGGCACTTCAAAGAATGCACGATTTTTTTTCAGAATTAAATACGAAATGGATTATTAATACTGAAGCCGCAAATCACAGAGCGTCATATACAGACTCAAACGGGTATGACTGGTACAACCGTTCAGACGGTCGCCACTATTACCAGTTTCCGGACTCTGTTTTACAAGCTTTGTCTGAAATGAAGAATAAGCCGGGTCTCTTGTATGATGAACTGGCCCATATGCAAAATTCAAGGAATATCACTGCCAGGCCGCCGGCTCAATCCATTGGAACTGCAATTGATAAAGGAGGAGTTGATGCGCCGTGTTTTTTCAATGAAGAAGATACGGTATCACTGGAACAGGCAGCAGCCGGTTTTACGGCAAAAGCAGAAAAGGTAGTTCGTTACCATAAAGACTTTGGCCTTCAGCTTTATAGCGAACATGTTTTTCCTATTCAGTTTCACACGTTGGCTAAGGCAGGTTTTATTCCTGTTACAAAAGTTCTTAAAGAAAACTGCTCTCCCGCATATATCGCCTGTGCACTGGGGGCTGCAATTCAATACAATAAACCTTTTTGGATTACTCCTGATCTGTATATGGATGTACATCCCGAATCTTTATATCCGGGACACTACACGGATGAATACCGTTCTTCTCTTTTATTGGCCTATCATATGGGCGCTGAAGGTATTTATACGGAGAAAATTTCAGGAGGAGGTCTGATTCAGATGAATGACAAAAAGACGGATTATGAAGTAACACCGCATGGCAGGGTTGCAAAG
>CAZOYZ010000028.1:14025-21580 GCA_964584045.1 uncultured Prolixibacteraceae bacterium
TGCAAAGTGGTTCCGGTTTGATTATGTACCAGAGCATCCCCGGAATTACAATTTTAGGGAGTTAGTACCCCGGGTGGCTATTATTCGTCAGGAAGATACGACCTGGGGACAATCTGACTCCTGGCTTCCTGACTGGCTTTTTGGAATTAAAACGTGGCACAGTACACCGGAAACAGAGGCATGGTTACAAATCTGGAATCTCCTGTCTAACGGGAAGATCAGTCCTTACTCCCTTAGCTGGCACAACAACAAGGTAAGAAATACTCCTTATTATCTGTTTTATCCGCTTGATGGTGTGGTGGTATTCGACGAAAATGTGGGAATGGAACATTTAAAGGACGCTGGACTTATTTTCCTGTCAGGGTTACGTATTTCTGAGCCGACTTTGAAAGCTGTTGAATTATGCGTCAGGCAGGGCGCAGTCTGCATGGCTTTGCCTCATTTAGCTCCTGATTACGTGCTTCAGGGAACAGGGAATAATGGCATTTTTCAGGATGGTGAAGGTAAGTGGGTCGTATCCGGATCATTTATGAATGAAATAGTGAAACAAAATACTGAGCCGTTTTTACCTCATGAGGAATACATCCGTTACCGCTTTGGTGATACTGAAGTGCAATTCAGGCCGGTAGACGGAGACTATAATAAGATCACTGTCGATATTATTACATTATGAAAACAGGACCGGTTTTTATTTTTTTATTGATTCTCGCCTCATGTTCCCGGTATGTCTCCAACCCTGAGGAGCACGACATTTTAGAGGGAAAGGCATTTAATAATGTGATTGAACTACGCAATGATGAGGAGTGTTGCCAGGGATTCTTCACCATATTTTCTAAGCCTTCACCGGTAAGACCGGCAGTAAAATTCCTTTTACAGTCAAAACATCCGGATGTGTGGGTCTCGAAGACAATACCCGAAGAACCGGAATTGTCGGAAATCCCGTTATGGACCATTGCCGTGGAATATGAAAAACCGGATACAATATCGGCAGGTGGTTTTCCGGTACTGATCAACAGAAATGTTCCTGATCTCGCTCCCATTGAATACAAGGCCTGCAGGCGTGAGACAGAAGGTTGTCATGTTTCACCAACTTACGGGAACCATGTAAAAGATTGGGACGCGATGCTGCAGAAAAAAAACGAGATCTTGCGGGAGGCGGGACTGACAGATTCATCCTCTGACAGGGATAAGGTGCAAGCCATTGCCGATTGGTGTTACAGGCAGCGTAAGCATACTCGGGAACAACTGGGAGAACAACCGTGGCATCCGGTGGAACATGTGACCCATGGAGGTTTCTGCGTGTTTGCCGCTCATGCGCTCATTGCATTCTGCAGCATCATGGAAATCCCGGCCCGGACAGTTGGCTGGTCCAATCATTGCTCTGCAGAGGTTTTTGTTGACGGACAATGGCGATGGGTGGAGAATACGGTTGCAACTTGTGACTATATGCTCGAAAAACGCGGGAAAGGTCCTTTGTTCAGTTTTTCATTTCTTGAGATGATCGCAGATCCTTTTAAGTATGGTCTACCTGAAGATACACCTTACGATACCTTTACCTGTATGGCTGACGACAGCGGACAACGCTTGTTCTTCTCCAACCTGGAAGCTTATTCCAAATGGCATTTTATTCATGGAGGAGAGGGACAGCCTCAAAAGCTGATCACATTCCAGTCGATCAGTGAACTCAGGGCATTATATCCTGAAAAGGATACCCTGATGTATATCTGTGCGGGAGAGAAGCCGGTTATGTATTTACATCCGTTTGATAAACATGACTATATCCAGAATTCCTATACACGAAAAATTTATCAGAGCCTTGGGCTCCGGCAGTGTTTTTATTTGTCCTCTTCACAAGGTGTAAAAAAGGTTCAATCGATTCTTTTGACAGATGATCATGTAAAGGATATGCCGGAAGGCGGCGGGGCATGGTATTACAATATTAACGGTCATAAAGTGTATTTGCGTGATATTGGAGGATGGCGTGTCGAGGCAGCCGATGAAATAATTCGGGAAAACCACGTAATTATTGATATTCCACTGGAATATTTGAATTTTAATTAAAATTTTGGGTGGGAGCCAGGATGCGCTGTCTTTATTTTTTGACCCTTTAAATAAAGCGGGTGGGGAAACTCATTTAAATAGTGCAGTAAAGATAAACTATTATGATAAAAATTGATAGGATAACCGTCTGTAGGGTTATAGTTTTGACACTTTTAGTTAATACTTTTTCCGTTATACATGCTCAAAAGGCAAAAACGGGAGATTTAATATTTTTGGGTGATTCATTGATTTCAGGTGATTTTTATCCCATTTTGCCCTGGGATTTCCTGGGCCAGCCGGAATACTCTCTGAAAGATCTTTCCGATTGCAATTTTACGGTGGGTGGCTTTATCAGGCCATACGATGTTGGTCGGATTGAAAGCCATGGATTAAAGGCTATTATTGATATGGATCTGGGTATCCAGGGACATAGTCTTCACCGACGGATCTGGCGGAATTTAACCGATCAGGAAATTGATGGTAAAGTCAGGATTCTTATTGAAAATTCGGGCGATAGCGATGCAATATTAGGTTATTTTATTATGGATGAACCTTCGGCATTGGATTTTCCCTACCTGAGGAAAGCCGTGGATGCCGTGAAGAAATATGCGCCGGGTAAACTTGCTTATATCAATCTGTTCCCGGATTATGCCACCCTTTGGTCATTGGATAATTTGGATTCACAGTTGGGTACAAAAACTTATACCGAATATCTGGAACGATATGTCAATGAGGTAAATCCTCAGTTTATAAGTTATGATAATTATATGATCCAGTATTCAAAGGATCTTGAAGACGCAAAGAGAGGATTAAGTTATTTTACTAATTTACTGGAGATAAGACGGGTGGCATTGAAATACAAATTGCCCTACTGGAATATTGTATCATCACTCCGGTTAAATGACAGTTCCGTCCCCTCTTTTTCAAATATGCTCTTTCACGCCTATACTTCATTAGCTGCCGGATATAACGGGATTTCATGGTTCCAGTATAACGGAAGTGATCACAGCCCTGTGAACGAAAGCCATGAAAAGACTCCGGTCTGGTATTATCTGAAAGAAGTCAACAGGCAAATTCAGACTTTGGGCCCAATAATTAACCAACTGACTTCGACGGGTATTTATTTTACTTCGTCTTTCTTGGGACTGGATTCTTTATATGCGTCGCTGCCCGGTAAACATATTGAATCAATCAAATGCGCAGAACCTCTGATGGTTGGTGAATTTTTGGATTCTGATGGTAACAGGTATGCAATGGTGGTCAATTTAAGTATGGAACATTCCGCGAAGTTTACATTATCGACAAAGAGCGGGGAAGAAGGTATTTATACCTATGTTCCTTCCGGGAATGATCCCGGATCACCTGCAATCAGAAAAACAGATATGAACAATCATAAAAAAGACTGTTGGTTGGTGGCCGGCGAAGGTATTTTAATGAAATTTGAAGATTAAATGGTTAAGACTGAAAGGTCTCAGAATGTGGTAAAATTGTCTCTCTCATTTAATCGGTAAAAGAAACGATTTAAGAATATAATCATTGACTATGAAAAGACTTTTTTTTGTGCTGATTTTATTCGTTTTTCACGCAGAATCCTATTCTGTTTCGGGTCAACAAACGTATTCAGGATGGAGAGCGGGTATAACGAAGGTGATGATAACCCCTGAAGAATCTTTATGGATGGGCGGATACGGCGCACGGAATAAACCTGCCGGGGGAAAATTGAATGATCTGTGGGCAAAGATGTTATTGCTTGAAGATGCCGGCGGACAACGCGCTTTGCTGATCACGACCGACCTTGAAGGATTCCCAAAGTCAATATCAGATCGTATCAGGGACCGCATACACGATAAACTGGGTCTGTCGAGGTCTCAAGTGATTTTGAACAGTTCTCATACACATTCAGGTCCGGTGTTGTTCACAGAATCGGTTAAAGGGATGTACCCGATGGATTCAGTTCAGCAAAATAAGGCTGAAGTGTACCGGGAATGGCTGATTGACCGGATTGTTGAAACAGCAGATAAGGTTCAGCGATCGTTGAAACCGGTTACAGTTTTTGCCGGCAGTGGCGTTACCAGGTTCCAGGTAAACCGGAGGAATAACAAGGAATCTGAGTTAACCGGCCAGACCGAATTAAAAGGTCCGAATGATTATGCGGTTCCGGTATTGAAACTCACAGGCAAAAAAGGAGAGGTTAAAGCGATCCTGTTTGGCTATGCCTGTCATCCCACTGTTTTAAACGGGTATGACTGGTCGGGCGATTATCCCGGTTTTGCGCAAATCGAACTGGAAAATGAATATAAAGGATCTACAGCGATGTTTTTTCAGGGTGCGGGTGGGGATCAGAATCCTTTACCGCGTCGTACAATCGGCTTGGCCCGGCAATACGGAAAGGAATTGGCTGCAGCTGTGGAACGGGTTATGGAAGAAAATATGCGGGAGCTTTCCCCTAAGTTGTTAACGGCCTATTCTGAAGTCAGTCTATCTTTTGACACCCTGCCTTCTTCAGAGGAACTGATCAGGATGAAAGAAGAGTCTACCGGTTATGAAAAGCAGTGGGCTGCCAATATGCTGGAAAAAATCAGCAAGGGGGAGGCGATCCGGACCTCTTATCCTTATCCGGTACAGGCTTGGTCCCTTGGTAATCAGATGATCATAAGTTTAGGAGGAGAATTGTGCGTGGATTATTCCATTAAATTGAAGCAAATATTTGGTGACGATCTGTTTGTGATGGGATATTGCAATGATTATATGGGCTATATTCTTTCAGAAGCAGAGATGGCAAAAGGGGGTTATGAGGCAGTAGCATACCGGTTTGGGGATTTGCCTGCCCCCTGGAAGTCAGGGACGGAACAGCTCATTCTCAGTGAAGCAGCAAAATTGGCCTGTCAGGTTCGGGTACGACGGTAAAGAGATTGAGGATCTGGTAAAAATTGGCAATCCGTTCAAGATAAAGTAATAAATCCTGCCGGCAAGATAAGTGATGTTCAATACCAATAATTTAAATATCAGAAATGGATCAATATTTTAAAATTCAACTCAGACTGATTTTTATTTTCCTGTTCATTTCATTGACGGTTATTTCGTTTAGCCAGGTTCGGTATATAGAAGGCCTGCACTACCTGGATAATACCCCTGTTTCGGTAGGGATCGACAACGGGAAAATTGTGGGAATTCAACGATTGGAAAGGCTTTCCGACGAGAATCATTCGGTTTACATTGCCCCTGGACTGATCGACAACCAGGTGAATGGGTTTTGCGGGATTTCTTTTCGTTTTGAGGACAATCTGGGACAGGAGGAGGTGCGAAAAGTGACCCGGGAATTGTGGAAGAGAGGGGTGACCTCTTATCTTGCCACCCTGATCACGAACACCCGGGACGTTTTGTACAGAAATTTTTCTATTCTGGCCAAAGCGAGAAATGATCAGGCGTTACTTGGTTCTATGGCCGGGTTCCATCTGGAAGGACCTTATATTTCAGGAGAGGCCGGCTATCGCGGATCCCACTTCCCCAAATATATCCGTAATCCTGATTGGGAGGAATTTATGGATTTTTATAAAGTATCAGGTGCTGCCATTGTAACAGTTACAATAGCTCCAGAGCTTAAAGGAGCCATGGATTTTATCCGTGGTTGTTCATCAATGGGCATCATTGTCGCTATTGGTCATCACAATGCCAATAAAGCAATTGTTGATCAGGCAGTCCTGAACGGAGCCCAAATTACCACTCATTTGGGAAACGGTTGTGCGAACCTGATCAACCGTCACGAGAATCCACTGTGGCCTCAACTGGCTAATACTCAATTAATGGCCAGTATCATTTGTGACGGGATACATCTTCGCGATGAAGAAATTGCCACATTTTATAACGTCAAGGGTCCGGAACTGACAATAGTTACTTCTGACGTAACGGAATTTGGAGGTATGCCTCCCGGCATTTATAAAAGGGGAGACGGAACTGAAATTGAGATCACAGAAACCGGGATGGCACGTTGCCTTCAGCAGGATGTACTTGCCGGTTCTACCTTTACGATGGACAAAGGAGTAAGGCATGTGATGAAGGTCACAGGCTGTACGCTGGGAGAAGCCATAAAAATGGCCAGTACCAACCCGGCAAAGTTGTACCGGCTGAACGACCGGGGAGAAATCAGGCCTGGAATGCGGGCTGACCTGATTGTTTTCACCATTGGAAAAGAGAAATTGGAAATTGAGCAAACTTATGTGGCCGGAGAACTTGTTTATCAGGCCAAACGCTGACCTGTATCCGGAATAAAACTAAAAAAAATAGCCAGAAACATATTGCCGGTATTTTACGGCAAATAATCTTAATTTAAGGAGACACAGAAATGAAAAAAGAATATTCAAGGCGTGAGTTCGTAAAAAGGAACGCGATGGCCGGGTTAGGGACAATTGTTGCAGGAAGTACAGCCCCTGAACTGTTTATAAACAGATCGGGAGCAGATGGCAACCCTGCCATTTTAGGAGGCACTGCCACTCATACTTCGGGATGGCCGAAATGGCCGGTATGGGACCCGTCTGCCGACGAGGAAATGGTACTGAAAACACTACGCAGTGGAATCTGGTCGAGGGCTTCCGTAGTCACAGAATTTGAAAAGAAATGGGCGGAAACAATTGGCGTCAGGCGTTGCCTGTCGGTAGTTAACGGCACCAATGCACTGATTGCGTCGCTTGCCAATCTTGGTATAGGGGGAGGAGACGAAGTGATTGTTCCACCGTATACATTTATTGCAACGGTTGTTGCGGTACTTCAGGTAGGAGCGATGCCTGTATTTGTTGATACCGATCCTGAAACCTTCCAGATCGATGTGAATAAGATAGAGAAGAAGATCACTCCCCGTACACGTGCCATTCTCCCGGTACATATCTTAGGGCTTCCGGCTGACATGTTGCGGATCATGGAAATTGCGAAAAAGTATAATCTTTATGTGGTAGAGGATGCCTGCCAGGCCCATCTGGCAGCGATTAATCATAAAAGAGTAGGCACATTTGGTAATGCGGGTTGTTTTAGTTTCCAAAATTCGAAAAGCCTTCCTATCGGAGAGGGCGGTGCTATTGTCAGCAACGATGACGAATTTATGGACAGGTGTTATTCTTACCATAATTATGGTAACCCTTATGGCACCATTATCGGGGATGTGGAAGCAGGCACTATCCTCGCCGGAACAAAACTAAGAATGGCTGAATATCAGGCGGCGATCGGGTTGGCACAACTAAAACGACTTGAAAAACAGAGTAATACCAGAAAGATAAATGCCGAATATCTGAAATCTCAGATCGAAAATATCCCTGGTATTATACCGTATAAGTTAAGTCCCGGAGTTACTCATGCGTCTTTTCAGATTTTTGCCTTCCGTTACAAAAAAGACAGTTTTGAAGGACTGTCCAGGGAAAAATTTATAAAGGCACTGGAAGCAGAAGGGGTACCCTGCGCGAGCGGTTATACCCCCCTGAATAAAATGCCTTATTTAAAGAACGCATTCCAGTCAAAAAACTTTCAG
>CAZOYZ010000029.1:0-6175 GCA_964584045.1 uncultured Prolixibacteraceae bacterium
TCAGGCTGAGGAAAGAAATATTCTTCGAGTTCATAGGCAGGAGTGATCCAGTTGCGTGAACCGACCACAACCGGTGGTGCGTCCAGATCATCAAATGCCAGTTCGGTAATATTGGAGGCCATGTCGCGCATAAATGATCCGCGGCCGGACGCATCACCGGTAATCACAATACGACCGGTCTTCTTCAGTGAAGCGATGACGGGTTCGTAGTTAAAAGGTACCAGTGAGCGGGCATCGATGACTTCTGCGCTCATGCCGTATTTTTCCTGAAGAATTTCGGCGGCTTTCAATGCCCGGTATAACGTAGCTCCTATACTCAGGATCGTAATGTCCTTGCCTTCACGCTTCACATCAGGCTCGCCAAAGGGTATTTCGTAATATCCTTCAGGCACACCGCCCTTATGGAATTGTTCACCGATATCGTAGATACGCTGGCTTTCAAAAAACACGACCGGATCAGTTCCCTGAAGGGCAGCATTCATCAATCCTTTGGCATCGTAAGGGGTAGCCGGGAAGACGACTTTGAGCCCGGGAATATGGGTGGTCAGGGCAGTCCAGTCCTGCGAGTGCTGCGCTCCGTATTTAGAGCCGACAGAGACCCTTAACACCACAGGCATTTTAATGACATTCCCACTCATTGCCTGCCATTTTGGCATCTGATTAAACACCTCATCGCCCGACCGGCCCAAAAAATCGCAATACATGATCTCGGGGATCACCCGTCCCCCGCACATGGCATAACCAATCGCGGTTCCTACGATCGATGCTTCAGAAATCGGCGAATTGAACAACCGGTGGTAAGGCAGCGCTTCGGTCAGTCCGCGGTAAACGGCAAAGGCGCCTCCCCAATCCCTGTTCTCTTCGCCGTAGGCGATCAGCGTGGGGTCTTTGTAAAACCGGTCAATAACAGCCTCAAAGATACCGTCACGCAAACCAAACACTTTTATTTTTGAATGCGGCTTTCCGTTCTCGTCAAAAGCAAAGCGTTCTTTTTTTGCCAGTTGTTGCACCCGCGGATTTTCTGCCATGGGGTGATTGACCTCCGGCTCACGGTCTTCCATCCGGTCGGCCGACTCGTTCGAGAACATCATCTGTCCGATCAGCTCGGGATATTTTTCCATATCCATGTGAGGTGAAACCTTGTCGTCGATAGCCAGTTTCAGTCCCCAGGTCATCAAATCCCTGGTACGGCTTCGGATCGCTTCGAGTTCGTCCCGATTTGCTATCCCGGCCTTAACGAGTTCATTCCCAAACCAGATGATCGAATCGACTGCTTCCCAGGCTTCGATTTCTTCTTTGGAACGATACGAGGAAGCATCGGACGGAGAGTGACCGCTAAACCGGTAGGTCAGCACATCAAGCAGCACCGGCCCGCGCTTTTCCTTCAGGATTTCACGTTTCCGGCGATAGGCGTCGATCACGGCAAGAGGGTTGTACCCGTCAACCCGTTCGGCATGCATCTGATCGCTGTTCAATCCGGCGCCGATCCGCGCTGCGATGTGATACCCCATGGTCTCACCGCAGGTCTGCCCGCCCATCCCGTACTGGTTATTCATAATGTTAACGATCAGAGGAAGCCCTCCTTTCATGTCGTCGTTCCACAATTTGTTAAACTGATCCATGGTAGCGAATGCCAGCCCTTCCCAAACCGGTCCGCAAGCCATCGAAGCGTCTCCGATATTAGCCACCACGATCCCCTTTTTGCGATTCACCTTTTTGAAAAGCGCCGCTCCAACGGCAATATCGCCCGACCCCCCTACGATGGCATTGTTGGGATAAACACCGAAAGGAGTAAAGAAAGCGTGCATGGATCCACCCAGTCCCCGGTTAAAACCGGTTTCACGGGCGAAAATCTCCGCAAGCGTTCCGTAGATCAGAAAACGAACAGCTGTCTCTTTGGCAGTTCCCTGAAAGGTTGCCCTTACCGGAGCCAGAGTCTTCCCTTTAAAATGACTTTCCATGATCCCTGTCAACTGGTCGTCATTCAACTTATGAATGGCCGACAATCCCTTGGCCAGGATCTCCCCGTGGGAACGGTGGGAACCGAAAATAAAATCGTCCACGCCAAGGGTATAAGCCATTCCTACGGCGGCAGCTTCCTGTCCGATCGACAGGTGTGCCGGTCCGGGATGATTATAGGGAATACTGTTGTATTCGCCTTTGATCTTGATCTCGTTGAGCATGGTTTCGAATTCGCGAATGATCACCATGTCCTCATAAATGTGAAGAAATTCTTCTTCGGAGAAATTGGCTTTCTCCTCCTCAATACTCTTATTGTACTGATTGACTGGTATAGGCCTGAACGTCACTTCACCGGCCTTTCTGACTTCTTTGGGATCAATAAACTGGATTTTGGGCATATTGTAAAAATGGTTAAATTGTTAAATTGCAACTGTTAGCTCTTAGCTAAAAACTAACAGCGTCTTGTGTCTTGATACTTGATACTTGTGTCTGAATTTTTAAGACGACTCAAAACTGAAAGATCGTTTCTTTAATAATCTCGCTCACGGTTGGGTGGGGGAAGACGATTTCCTGTACATCCTGAACACGCAGCTGGGCTTCGATCAGTCCGCAGGCTCCCCAGATCATTTCCGAACAAACACCGCCGGCCAGGTGTACGCCAAGAATCTCTTTATACTTTTTCCCCACCACCACTTTGCAGAATCCGTCCTTACCTTCATTTTCTGCGACAAAACGGCCCGCGTATGCCATCGGGAGGCGTCTCACATCTACTTCCAGTCCCTGTTTCCTGGCTGCCGACTCGGTCAATCCTACGCCGGCAATCTCCGGATGCGTATAAACCACGGCCGGAATAGCATCGTAACGCATCACATCTTTTCTTCCCAGCATATGATTGACCGCTACTTCTCCTTCACGACTGGCCGTATGGGCCAGCAAAGAAAAGCCGGTGACATCACCTGCAGCATATACATTCGGAATATTGGTCCGGCAGTGCCTGTCGATCTTGATTCCCCGAGGCGAAAATTCCACACCTATATTTTCCAGGCCGATCCCGGTCACATTGGGCCGGCGGCCTACTGAAAGCAAAACCTGTTCACCGGTAACGGAATGGAGCCGGCCGTCTTTCTCAAAAATGACTTCCTTCCCGTTAAGCCGCGTCACTTTAGCCTGAAGATGGTAACTGATACCCCTCTTGGTAAATTCACCACGCGCAAAAGCCGCAATATCTTCATCGACCCCGGTCAGGATTTCCGGGAGCATCTCAATGACTGTTACCTGTGTACCCATTGCATTGAAGAAATCGGCAAATTCGCTTCCGATCACTCCTCCGCCAATAATAACAAGGTGTTTGGGCAACTCCTTCAACTGAAGGATCTCCCGGTTGGTCATCACCTGCCGGGAATCCAGTCCCGGTATGGGAGGAACCGCCGCTTCAGAACCCGGGCAGATCAGTAACCGGCTCGCCTGATAATCTTTGCCTCCGGCCATGATCGTGATCACAGTCCCTCGTTTTTCTTTAATCACCGCTTCATCCATGACCACTTCCGCTTTGGCATGCTTCATTTTAGCGCCTACCCCCGCTACCAATTTGCGCACCACTTTATCCTTGCGTTTCATGATCTTTTCAAAGTCGGCCGAAACAATCCCGGCATTAATCCCATAATGAGCTGCTTCACGGGCAGTTTCCATCACTTTGGCCGAATTTAAAAGTGTCTTTGTCGGAATGCAGCCTTCATTAAGACATACCCCTCCCAGTGCTCTTTTATCGAAAATGACCACGCTCAAACCTTTGGCTCCGGCACGTTCAGCAGCCACATATCCGGCGGGGCCGCCTCCGATAATTGCCAAATCGAATAGATTACTCATGTTTTTGATCGATCGTTAGATTTTTAGATATTCGGATTCTCAGATTCTCAGATTCTCGATCTGTTCCTTAATTTCTTTCAGGAAAAGGGTGGCTTCGCCGCCATCAAGTGCCCGGTGGTCATAGGTCAGAGAAAGACCCATGAACGGTACAAATCCATAGACACCGTCGCCCAGATCTTTGGGACGGGGCACGATGGTACACACCCCAAGAATAGCCGTCTGCGGGAGATTGATCACCGGCGTGAACATTTCCACGCCGTAATTCCCCAGGTTCGAAACCGTAAAGCTGGCCGCTTCCGGTTTCAGCAACTCAGGATCAATATTTCCTTTGCGGCATTGGGCAGCGACAGCCGAAAGCTGTCCCGACAGGCCTTCCGGCGAAAGGTCGTCTGCATTCCTCACCACCGGGACCATCAGTCCGCGGTCCGTATCGACAGCCAGTCCCAGGTGCACTTTCCTGAACCATCTCATGCTGTCGCCTGTAAAGTGGGTATTGACCTGCGGAAATTTTTTGAGCGCCAGGATCACTGCATAACAAACCAGATCATTGATGGTAATATTTTGGGAAATCTCTCCTTTTTCATACCGTTTCTTGAATGCTTTACGGAGGGCCATGATCTGCCGTGCATCAGCGCTCATGTGATGTGTCAACTGAGCTGAATTTTGCAGGGACTGGTGCATGGCCCTGGCAATCAGCTTACGCATATTGCTCAACTTCTTTACCTCGAAATCATCTCCGTATACCGGATTGGGGGCAACAAGGTCGGCTGCGCCTGTCCGGCCACCCAGTGCCGTTGCTTCTTTTGCAGGCGTTAATCCTTCAGCCTCCGCCTTTTCACGGGCCAATATGGTGGCATGAGGCAACGAGTCAACAGCTGCTTCAATATCCTGGGCAAGAATACGTCCGCGTGGACCCGATCCTTCAACCAATTCATAAGGAATACCCAACTGGCCCGCTTTCATTTTTGCCCTGGGCGAGATCTTAAGGTCAGCCGGACTTTTCACCTCCGACCGGCGGTCAGTTTTTTCCTGCTCATGCACCGGGGTAGTCCCGCGGGTATGATCCGGATCCGAAGCTTCCACGCTACCGGGAACAGTTCCGGCTGCCTGTACAGAAGGTGCCTCACTTCCCGGCCTGAACTCATCCACCCCTTCTCCTTTCTTTCCGATCACAGCCACATTACTTAATACAGGTACCTCATCACCTTCCTGATAAAAAACAGCCAGCAACTCGCCATCTTCTTTCGCTTCTTCTTCAAATGATGCCTTGTCAGTCTCGTAGGAAAACAGGATATCTCCTGTCTTCACCTGATCTCCCACTTTTTTGTTCCATTCACCCATGATGCAGGTTTCTACAGACTGTCCCTGCCGGGGCATGATTACCGGTGTAGCCATAGGCACTTATTTTCGTTACTAAGTTTAACTTGTATATACATCTGTTTGTTATTAAATGAGCTTTAACCATTTGCTTAGCTCCATTTAATAGCGAAATCTTTTTTTCAGGTTGTAAAATTACAATTTTAAACTTGTATTTACAAGTTAGTTTTAAAATTTAATTATTTTTCTTATATTTGAAACGTAGAATGATTTAAAATATCAAATGACTGGAGCAATTAAGATACCGCAATACAAAAAATTATATGAAACGCTGCGCCGCCACATTCTTTCAGGCACTTATGAAGAAGGCAGTCTGCTCCCTTCCGAAAATGAGTTGTGCGCTGTTCATGGCACAACCCGCCCTACGGTGAGACATGCGCTGGAGGCGTTGGTACAGGACGGTTTTATCACGAAAAGGCAAGGGAAAGGGAGCATCGTACGTAAACCCCCCCAGGACATCGGGATCCTCTCCATTGCGGCCACATCAACTGCCATCGGCAAACAATATCTGCACACGCAAATCCTGCAAAAACCCCGGATTAAACCGTGGGACGATCATTTTCCCTTTGAGCTTTCCGATATCGAAAAAGATGTGGGGTGTATTTATATGGAGCGGCTCAGGTTTGTAAACAACCAACCCGTCTTCTACGACATTAACCGCATACCGAACATCAACCTGCCGCGGTTTACCAGCAGAACATTTGAAAACAAGTCACTGTTCGATACGTTGCGTGTCCATTACCAGGTCGAGGTCAGAGGAGGAGAGCAAAAGCTGAAAGCTTTAAAGGCCAGCAAAACGATCGGAAAATTGTTAGCGATTAAAGTGGGCGACCCGGTACTGTATATTGAACGAAAACTTTACACCAACCGGGAAGGATTCAACATCTATTCGACCATTTACTTCAACTCAGAGAAGCACGCCATTTTCGGAAGTTTTTAAGAAAGATATTCAGACAGCCAGATGTTCAGA
>CAZOYZ010000029.1:6275-21403 GCA_964584045.1 uncultured Prolixibacteraceae bacterium
TTAATGAGTCATGACCTGCAGTTCACGATTAAAAACTAAACAGGCGGATGTTCGTGCAACCACCCCTTGCTGCACATGGATCCTTTGATAAAGGACCGGACATTCACTTAAATTTTCATTACAAATAATGCATTATTCCCCGAAACGAACAATGTATTTTACACCACGAACCGATATAAAAAAGTGATCGCAACTTTAATTTAGAAACAGGAGTATCATTATTCAGAGAAATTTTTTCATATTTGCCGCTAAGTGGGAAGTGAACCACACAGGCATCAAAGAACACGTGAGTACTTAATTTTAAAGAACAAGGATCAAAAATCCGGATAATTGACAATAGACACCTGATAATTAATACGATAAGGATGAAAGTTTTAAAATTTGGAGGAACCTCCGTTGGTAGTGTGGAAAACATGTATGCGGTAATGAAACTAATTACTGACGGCGAAAAAAAGCTGGTCGTACTTTCTGCCATGTCGGGAACGACCAATGCTTTGGTTGAAATTGCAGATTATCTTTACAAAAAAAACAGGGACGGCGCCCGCCTGCAGATCAATAAACTGGAAAAGACCTATGAAGCGGTGGTGAAGTCACTTTATAAAGAGGAAGAAAGCAAAAAAGCAGGTGAAGCGGTCATCCGGGAAGCATTTGACACGATCAGGCAGCTTACCTCCGGTGAATTTTCCGAAACCGGCGAAAAGACGATCCTGGCCCAGGGAGAACTGATTTCCACGGCCCTGTTCACCCGGTTGATGCTTGAAAACGGTTTTGACACCAAACTTTTACCTGCTCTTGATTTCATGGTCATCGACGAAGATAAAGCAGCCGATCTCCAGGCGATCAGCCGGAATATCGCAAAGGTAATGGAGACAACCGGCGACGCCGTTTATTATATTACGCAGGGATTCATATGCAGGAACAGCCGGGGAGAAATCGACAACCTCCAGCGCGGAGGATCAGATTATACGGCTTCGCTGATCGGGGCGGCGGTCGGTTCTGAGGAAGTACAGATATGGACGGACATTGACGGATTCCACAATAATGATCCGCGTTACGTAAAAAACACAAGGAAGATCGAACAGCTCTCGTTCTATGAAGCTGCAGAACTGGCTTATTTTGGGGCGAAGATTCTCCATCCTCAGACCGTGTTGCCTGCAAAGCTGCAAAACATCCCGGTGCGGCTGAAGAACACGATGAACCCCGCCGACAGCGGAACGCTGATCACTGCCGGCTCCAGCGGCTCGGGCATTAAAGCCGTTGCTGCAAAAGACGGGATCACGGCCATCAAGGTGCGTTCGTACAGGATGCTCATGGCGTATGGCTTTTTAAAGAATATTTTCGAGATCTTCGAGTTTTTTAAAACACCTATCGATATGATCTCCACTTCCGAAGTAGCCGTTTCATTGTCCATTGACAACACCGGCAAACTTGCCGATATAGTCAGGGAACTGAAAGAATACGGTCAAGTCGAAGTCGACAAGGATCAATCCATCATTTGTATCGTCGGCGACATCATTGCCGAAGAGAGAGGTTTTGCGGCCAGGGTATTCACGGCGCTTGAAGGAATACCGATCCGGATGATCTCTTACGGCGGAAGCCGGTATAATATTTCGGTACTGGTGCCAACCGTTCATAAGCAAAAAACGTTACAGGCGCTGAGCGATCATCTGCTGAATATTGAGAATCAGTAAAAAGAAAAAAAAGAAAAACTTGATTTATTTTTCCTAAATTATTTTTTTAAATATAAAATAAGCATACATTTGTCGCTCACACTATTATTCTTTTATTTATATGAACATTTTTGTAGGAAACCTCAACTACTCTATCACTGAAGACGACATCAAGGAAATCTTCGAAGAGTATGGTGAATTAACTTCTGTTAAACTGATCACAGACAAATTCACAGGTAAAAGTAAAGGCTTCGGATTCGTTGAAATGGCTGATGCTGATGAAGCAAAAAAAGCTATTGAAGAATTAAACGGCGCCGAAGTTGAAGGAAGGACCATTGTTGTCAACGAGTCGATCGAGAAAAAGAGAGACAACACCCGCAAACCCGGCGGAGGCGGCGGCTTCCGGAGTGGTAATCGTAGCGGGAGCACCGGTGGTTACAACCGCAGAGACAACAATTTCAGATCAAGCTATTAATTTTTGATCATGAAAGGAACTGTTAAATGGTATGACGGAACCAAAGGTTATGGATTTATCCTGACGGAAGACAAAAAAGATATTTTTGTTCACCGTTCCGGTTTAGTCAATGCCGTTGCCGGTCTTGAACCTGATGAGACCGTAGAATTTGAAGTTGGTCAAGGCAAAAAAGGACCAATCGCGACGAACGTAACAAAGGTAGAATAATTCCGAGATTGAGTTGGAACTTGAATAAGTCAACCCCTCCAATTAAAGATATTTTTCACTGTTTGTTCTCTGGAAGCCCGAAGTATTTCGGGCTTTATTTTTTTATACAAGGTATACCCGTGTTGGCGCCTGCCTGGAAGTAAGCTCGATACAATAGGTTTCCCGTAACGGCCGGAAAGCTGAAGATGCCTTTTCCGGCGTGTTATTTTCGGCCGAAAGGTGGCTTAGTAAGATCGTTTTCAGTGACTGCCCGGCATAGGATTCCACCAAACGAAAAGCCTGCTCGTTGGAAAGATGCCCGAATGCCGAAGACACTCTTTGTTTCAGGTAGTACGGGTATGGCCCATTCCACAGCATATCTTCGTCATAATTCGTTTCAAGGAAAACGGCATCACACATGGAAAAATGTTTCCTGACCTGTTCGCATGGCTCTCCGATATCGGTCATGACACCCACATGCCTGCCGTCATAACTGACCCGGAACGAACAGGCATCGGCTGCATCATGTTGTTTGGTAAAAGGATGAATTTCGAAACTACCCGCTCTGAAAGGCGAGTTTGGCTCAAACCAGATGACGTGAGCAGGTTGCTGACTGTGGCGGATCGCCAAAAAAGTTTTTTTTGTCAGGTAAACGGGTATACCGCCAAGCCGTTTACTCAATACCCTCACCCCGCAACAATGATCGCTGTGTTCATGTGTGACCAGGATGGCCTTTATTTTCTGCGGATCAAGCCTGCATTCCATCATACGAAGCTGCAACTGCCTTGCCGATAAGCCGGCATCGACCAGAATAGCCTCCTGATCATTCCCGATATAATAACAATTCCCGTTACTCCCGGAAGCCAATGCACAAATTTCAAGTTTAGCCACAATCTTTCCCTATTTTACGGATAATATCATCAGCCGTGATGCAATTCCCCGAAACAGCATACCGGGCCTTTTCATAGAACCGGCGTCTCTCCCGCATCATATCTTCAATAGTCTGAACCAGTTCACCCTTTGATTTTTCGACGATCAGCGGCCGTACCACATGGCCCCTCTTCAGCCTTTTGGCCAGTTCAGAAGGAGGGACATCCAAAAAAACGCAACATCCTGTAGTATTCATCACCTCCATATTATCGAAAAAACACGGCGCACCTCCGCCTGTCGCGATCACCAGATCGTCCATCGCTGAAATTTCAGCCAGGCAGGCTTGCTCTTTCTTCCTGAAATTCACTTCTCCTTCGTCCCTGAAAATTTCCTGCACGGTCTTAAAATACTTCCTTTCAATAAACTGATCCATATCCAGAAAAGAAAGGTTCAACCTGGCAGCCAGCTGCCTTCCCAGTGTGGATTTCCCACTTCCCATATAACCGATCAGATAGATTCTCATTTAAAACAGGGTCATTTGGTTGCTGTCCTCTTCATCAGCCGGTCGTTCGATCTCAAAGGGAACATCGTCCGCGCCCGTTTCCTCATCGGCATCGTTCACATCATCCTCATCCTGGATAACAGGTTCAAGTTCCTGAATGTTCTCCACTTCATAATTGGTAAGCCGCTTTCCTCTTGCCTTATGGGATTTGATCCCTATAAAATCGGCAACTTCAACGATTTCAGACAGCCGCTCGGCATTTTTCCCGCCAAACCGGATCTCAAAGCGCGGATATCTGATCCAGGTGATCTTAATAAGCTTGTTTTCAGGGTTTTCTCCTATAAATCCAATCCGTTTACCTGCTATTTCCTCGATTTCAAATCTTTTCACGTAGATATATCCCTGTTCAGCATCATAATAAACCGCCGAAGCCACCTTCCCGGGTCTGTATTTTTCGATTGACAGGATATCCGGATCAAAATGATTGGACAGATCGAAGTTGTAAAGCTGGTACTCCCCGTTTTTATAGATGACCAGGATCTGATCTTCTCCAAGGAATTCGCCCAGAAAGTTACCCCGCCCGTCCGAATTCAGCCTCAATACATCCGGGTCGAACCAGATCTTCCTTCCGCCCAGGGTTGAAATCCCCTTCTCTTTCAGGACAATACGGTGGATTTCAAATTTAGTCAGG
This sequence comes from uncultured Prolixibacteraceae bacterium, assembly GCA_964584045.1. GTDB lineage: Bacteria > Bacteroidota > Bacteroidia > Bacteroidales > Prolixibacteraceae > JBCFBK01. The sequence goes on from CAZOYZ010000029.1 coordinate 10,670, forward strand.
ATGTTTCCCATGGCATCGCGTCCTTTGATAGCCAGATCACCGAAGTCAGTTTCAAACATCAGGCGTTTCATCCGGGCCCGGGGTTTAAGCGTGACTCTCAGCACTTCGGCTTCCCCGTTCGGGTTGGCGCTGAAATACCAGATCCTCGACCCGGGTTTGCCCTGGGTCAGATCATATTCCTTATCGCGGGTAACGCCCGTCACAGCAAACCGTTTCATGTAAAAATTTCCTTGCTTCCCGTCCCTGTAGATCACATTATAAATCGTTCGCCGGTCATTTTTCTTGAAAACAGCCAAATGTTCTGTATTTTTACCAATGAATGCCTTTTCAGTTACTTTGGTGATAAAGTACGTACCGTCTTTCCTGAAAACGACAATATCGTCCATATCAGAACAATCGCACACATATTCTGCCTTTTTCAGTCCTGTGCCGATGAACCCTTCTTCCCTGTCAATATAAAGTTTTTCGCTGGCTACGGCGACCTTGGCTGCCACGATGTTGTCAAAACTCCGGATCTCGGTTTTCCGTTCCCGGCCTTTCCCGTATCTGGCTTTGATCCGTTCAAAATAATTGATGGCATACTCAATAAGGTGAGCCAGATGATAATCAATCTGTTCGATTTCCTCGTAAAGCGACCGGATGTACTCTTCTGCTTTATCCGAGTTAAATTTGAGGATCCGCGCCATTCTGATCTCCATCAGCTTCAGGATATCTTCGCGGGTCACTTCCCTGATCAGTTTCGGCTTCCAGGGTTCCAGACGCTTATCGACGTGAGCAACCGCCTGATCCATATTCTCCGATTGCTCAAACCCTTTGTCTTTATAGATCCTTTCTTCGATGAAGATCTTCTCGAGAGAAGCAAAATGCAGCGATTCCTGCAACTCACCTTTTTTGATCTCCAGCTCCATTTTCAGCAATGAAACCGTCTGACTGGTATTTTTTTTCAGAATGTCCCCGACACCAAGGAACTGGGGCTTATCGTTCTCGATCACGCAGGCATTGGGCGAAACCGATATCTCGCAATCGGTGAAGGCATAAAGGGCATCAATGGTTTTATCGGATGATACGCCCGCTGCCAGATGGACCAGGATCTCCACCTTATCGGACGTATTATCGTCAATGCGTTTGATCTTGATCTTATTTTTCTCGTTGGCCTTTATGATCGACTCGATCAGCGAAGTGGTGGTCCTTCCGAAGGGGATTTCGGTAATAACCAGCGTCTTGGGATCCTGTTTCTCAATTTTTGCACGGATCTTGATCGCCCCTCCCCTCAAACCGTCATTGTATTTGGAAACATCGATCGCCCCTCCGGTGGGGAAATCAGGATAGAGTTCAAATTCTTCACCTTTCAGGTAAGCCACCGAAGCATCGATGAGCTCATTGAAGTTATGAGGAAGGATTTTTGAAGCAAGACCTACAGCGATCCCTTCCACACCCTGAGCCAGCAACAGCGGAAATTTGACAGGGAGCGTAATGGGTTCCCTGTTCCTGCCGTCGTAGGAGAGCTGCCAGTTCGTCGTTTTAGGATTGAAGAGTACCTCGAGGGCAAACCTGGACAGTCGTGCCTCAATATACCGGGGAGCAGCTGCGCTGTCACCCGTCAGAATGTTCCCCCAGTTTCCCTGGGTATCGACAAGCAGTTCCTTTTGCCCAAGCTGCACCAGGGCATCCCCGATGGAAGCATCTCCGTGAGGATGGTACATCATCGTCTGACCAATGATATTGGCGACTTTCGTATAACGGCCATCATCCATTTCGCGCATGGCATGAAGGATCCGTCGCTGAACAGGCTTCAAACCGTCGTTGACATAAGGAACCGCCCGCTCCAGGATCACATAGGAAGCATAATCCAAAAACCAGTTCTCGTACATCCCCGACAGATAGGTCACATCACCTTCTTTCTTTTCTTCCTGTCCTTCCTGTTCTGTTTTAATATCTTCTTCGTTCACTGCATTATTTCTTTGTTGCTGTTGTTACTTGTCCAAAGTCCAAAGTCCAAAGTCGCTGTGAAGTTCCTGAACTCCTAAGTTCCTCACGACTCGCCACTCATGGCTTCTTGTATCCTGATACTTGTGTCTTGTGTCTGTCTTTCATAGCTCATCCTTCTCCACATACAGGTTGCCGATAATGAAATCCTGCCTTTCGGGAGTATTCTTCCCCATGTAAAATTCAAGCATCTGGGCAACCGACTCATGCTTTTTCATAATGATCGGTTCAATCCGCATATCGGGGCCGATGAAATTCTTGAATTCGTCGGGCGAAATTTCACCCAATCCTTTAAAACGGGTTATTTCAGCTCCTTTCCCGATTTCTTCGATCGCTGCCAGTCTTTCTTCATGCGAGTAACAGTAAATCGTCTTCTTCTTGTTCCTTACGCGGAACAGGGGAGTCTGCAATACGTACAGATGCCCCGTACGGATCAGCTCCGGAAAGAATTGCAGAAAAAACGTGATGAGCAGCAGGCGAATATGCATCCCATCAACGTCGGCATCGGTCGCGATGATCACCTTGTTGTAACGCAGGTCGTCGGTACTCTCTTCGATATTCAATGCCGCCTGCAACAGGTTGAATTCTTCATTTTCATAAACCACCTTTTTCGTAAGCCCGTACGAGTTTAACGGCTTCCCCCGAAGACTAAAGACCGCCTGTGTGTTCACGTTCCGCGATTTCGTGATTGATCCGCTGGCGGAATCACCTTCTGTGATAAAAATACTGGATTCTTCCTTATTCTCGCTGTTCCCGTCAAAGTGAACCCGGCAGTCGCGCAGTTTACGGTTATGAAGGTTGGCCTTTTTGGAGCGTTGCTTGGCCAGTTGCTTGATTCCCGAAATGGCTTTTCGCTCCCGTTCCGACTCCTGGATCCTGCGTAACAGCACCTCTGCCACGTCCTGATTTTTATGCAGGTAATTATCCAGTTCTTTTTGAACAAAATTATTCACATGATTTCTTACCGAAGGTCCGTCCGGCCCGATATCTTTCGATCCCAGCTTGGTCTTCGTTTGTGATTCAAAGATCGGCTCCTCCACCTTGATGCTGATGGCTGCGATAATGGACGCCCTGATATCGGAAGGATCAAAATCTTTCTTGTAAAAATCCCTGATCGTTTTCACAAGGGTCTCGCGAAAAGCCATCAGGTGGGTCCCTCCCTGTGTCGTATGCTGTCCGTTCACAAACGAGTAATAATCCTCTCCGTATTGATTCCCATGGGTCATCGCCACCTCAATGTCATCGCCTTTTAGATGGATCACCGGATAAAGCGGGTCCGATTCCAGGTTATCTTCAAGCAGATCCCTGAGCCCGTTCCTGGACTGATACCGCTCACCGTTGAAATAAATGACCAGCCCCGCGTTCAGGAACGAATAGTTCTTCATCATATTCCCGATGTATTCACTCCGGAAACGATAATTCCGGAAAATCTCAGGATCGGGCACAAAGCTTACGAAAGTCCCGTTTGGCTCAGCGGTTTCCGTTACTTCGCGGTCATCGACCGGCTGTCCCCCCGAGAATGTGATCTCTTTGACCATCCCTTCCCGAAAGGCCTTGATCCGGAAGGTGGAAGAAAGCGCGTTCACGGCCTTGATCCCCACTCCGTTTAATCCGACCGACTTCTTAAATACCTCCGAATCATACTTTGCCCCGGTATTCATTTTTGATGCGGCATCCTTTAACTTTCCAAGCGGAATACCCCGTCCGTAATCACGAACACTGACCAGTTCGTTGGAGACTGTGATATCAATCTTTTTGCCGAAGCCCATCATGAACTCGTCGATCGAATTATCCATTACTTCCTTCAACAAGACATAAATCCCGTCATCACTGGCCGAACCGTCCCCGAGCTTACCAATGTACATCCCGGGTCTTCTTCGTATATGTTCCTGCCAGTCAAGGGTCTTTATGGATCCCTCATCGTAATTCGAAGTCATACTTTTTCCAATTTGACACAAATATAAAAAATACAAAAGTGTCTAAAAATTTTATACCCCGATCATTAATTAACAACTATCGGTTGAAAACTTCAAAAAAGAAAAGGGAAACAGCCTCTGCCCAATCTTCCGCAGGATGTGTATATCCGGCCCTCCCGGTTATTTCTGAATGACCGGAGCAGCTGTTGATAAAAAAATCACCCTCCCGTACAACACCGGGTCGGATGATTACCTGCCGTTAAATGACTAAACGATTTAATTTTCTTCTTTCAGGGAGACACGGGATCATGGGGCAGATTTTTTAGGATTCTCGCGATGTTTTGCGGGCGTTGTCTTATCCTTCCCGTTGTTTCTTCCCTGAAAGAGATTCAGCAACCAGCTTTTTCTAATCGCTTTGGCAGCCGCGGCAACCTCCCTGACACCATTGTTGATCAGCACAAGTCCGGTATCGACCTTTACGGCCATCAGACTATCATGCACCATCCTTTGGATCAGTCCGTTACCGTGATTGATCTCATTCCCGAAGATGAGCAGTTCATGTGCAAACGTGTCCAGTCGCGCCGAAATGAGATCCAGCTTATGCAGGGTGCGGACGGTACCATAAGTGATCGATGTATCGTTAAGCAGCTTGCCAAGGTCACCTTGCCCTTCATTCACTTTCCGGGTAATCTGATTCACCTGCCTGGATATTGCGAGTAATTCCTTACCGGTCTGGCTCAGGCTTGTTGTGATGGAACTGTCGTTTAAAAGTTTCGCCAGGTCACCTTCGCCCCGGTTCATTTTTTCGCTCATTTCTTTGAGATTGGTGGCAAAAAGACGCCCTTCCCGGATGATGCTCCTGGCTTCTTTCAATATTTCTTCAAAATCGACCGTCCTGACCGATTGAAGCTCGCCATTCTCTGTAATACTTCCTGTATTGGCGGAACCCGGGTTAATCCGGATGACTTTATTTCCCATGATTCCTTCCTGTCCGATCTCAACCCTGGAATCCTTTTTAATAAATTCCTGCACATCTTTATCGATCGTAAACTTTACCTGGATTGCCGAGTCTGAAACAATCTGTATTTCCGATACGGTTCCGACATTAATTCCGCCAAACCTGACTTTGTTTCCTTCGGTCAACCCTTCTACGTCATAGAAATAGCTTCTGACAGTGATCGAAGATGAGAAAAGATTCTGCTTACTGCCAAGATAATAGACTCCCATGATGAAAAGCAGGACACCGGCCGAAACAAGGAGGCCCACCTTTAGCTGACGATTTTTTGATTGTCGCATAATTTGTTGTTTTAAGTAAAATAAGCCCTTACCTCTCTGTCGGCACTACCACTTAGTTCGTGAAAGGTACCTTCGGCATAGAACTTGCCGTTGGCCATCAGTTTCAATTTGTCGGCAGTCATTCTGGCGCATTTCATATCGTGAGTGATGATGATCGATGAAGTATTGTATTTCTCCCGTACATAAAGGATCAGTTCGCTGATCTCTTCCGACGTAACCGGATCCAGGCCTGTTGTAGGCTCGTCATACAAAATAATTTCCGGCCTTAGGATCAGTGTTCTCGCCAGTCCGATACGTTTCTTCATTCCTCCCGACAGTTCTGCCGGCATTTTATTGATCGTATCCGGCAATCCCACGTGTTCCAGTGCTTCTTCCACTAAATCCTTCACTTCCGACTTATTCTTATAGACCTGAGTTCGTCTGACCGGAAACTCCAGATTCTCCCTGACTGTCATTGAATCGTATAAGGCACCTCCCTGAAACAGATACCCTACTTTTTTCCGCATTTCGTCGAGATCGTCCGAATTCAGTTCTGAGATATTTTTTCCCAATACCCGTATTTCTCCACGGTCTGCTTCAATTAACCGGACAATACACTTGGTCATCACCGATTTACCTGTTCCCGATTTCCCCAATACAGCAAGATTTTCCCCTCTGTGAAGATCTAAGCTGATATCTGACAGGACTTCATTCTTTCCGAACGATTTTTTCAGATGTTTTATTTCGATCACTTTCTCCATAGTCCGTTACGATGTTCCTTCAAGTAACTGGGTGAGCTGTACCGCGATCAGATCAATAATAAAAATGACCAGCGATGCAGTGACCACCGCCGAATTCGCTGCCTGTCCGACAGATTCGGTTCCCCGTTGGGTATGATAGCCTTTGTAAGAACCGATCAGCCCGATGAAAAAGCCGAAAAAAAATGTTTTTATTGTTGCAGGAATGATATCTGAAAAACTGAGGGTGTCAAATGCCTGGGATAAAAAAAGCATTAATGAAATTTTTTCACTCATGCTCACCCCAAAATAAGAACCCAGTAAACCAATGGCATCGGCAATGATCACCAGAATGGGGATGAGTACCGTGGAGGCCAGTACCCTTGTAGCGACCACATAGTTCAATGGCTTTGCCCCCGAGACCTCCATTGCATCCAGCTGTTCTGTCACTTTCATGGCTCCCAGCTCAGCCCCGATGCCGGAACTTACTTTCCCTGCGCAAAGCAGTGCTGTGATGACAGGTCCTATTTCCCGGACAATGGAAACAGAGATCATCCCGGGCAACAAAGATTGGGCTCCAAACCCGACCAGTACCGGACGTGACTGCAGGGTCAGCACCAATCCCATAATAAAAGCCGTCACCGCGATCAGCGGAAAGGTTTTGTTACCAATATAATAACTCTGCCTGACCAGCTCCTTATATTCAAACGGTGACGTAAAAAACTGCCGGATCACCTGCCCGGTGAATATCAGGATATTCCCGACTTCCGTAAAAAACGCTTCGGGCGCTCTTGTGATCCTGCTTATTTTCATGTTCACGATTTTCATCTGTTTATTTTTTCATTCAATGCCTCTGCAATCTGTGTATCAGCGTCTGCTACTGTGTAAGAGGCTAGGCCCCATGGCTCAATACGTACATGAAATGCAAATATCATTCTCCCCCGCCTGCCGACAGGCCAGTTCTGCCAATTCCTTGTAAATTAATCTGATCTTTAAGGATGTACCCTGAAAAATTCTCCGGTAATCCCCGGAAAGAATTGTGGATAAATGTTCAAAAGTTGTAGATAAATACCCACAGTTAAACTTTTTTAATATTCAAAATTCAGCAGGGCTGCCAGTTTTAACTATATTTGCTCCGCATGATTCAAAAACTGAATATAACCATATTGCTGTTTTTAACCGGAATACTCACTGCTTTTGCCCAGTTTGATGTTTCTCCGGATAACTTTGGTTCCTTTCAAAACCAGGGGAAAAATCAACAGGATTCTGTACAACAGGAAAATGATGCTGAAAAAAAGAAAGTCCCCTCAATTATCCGCACATGGAAATTAACCGGCTTCGGCTCGGACATCGAAGAAACAGAGCTGGACACGTCCCTGAATTTCTACCAGGTTTACGATCCTGTCTTCCAGCGAAGCTTCAGTAATACGTATACGGGAAATCTTGGGGGTGCTTATCTTTCAAACAGTTTCTTCGATCGTGACCCCAATTCCGATTTCTATTTTTACCGGTCGTTCGATGCTTATGCCAAATTCCCTGAAACCATCCGGTACTTTAACACGACCACCCCCTATACGCTGCTGGATTACAGCCAGAGTGAAAATAAAAATGTCAGGACTGAATCCCGGTTTAATGTTTTTCACAGTCAGAATGCCAACAGCAAATTTAACTTTTCCTTTTTGTATGACCAGGCTAAATCAACCGGGCAATATCAGTTACAGGAAACAAAATTTCATACGATCGGACTGAATACCACTTACATATCCGACCGGTTTAATTCGCATTTCAATGTTCTTTTTAACCGGCACGAAGCTCAGGAGAACGGAGGACTACAGCCTGACCAGGACCTGAACGAATATGATGAGACCGAAACCTATCTTGTCAATTTGGCGGACGCCCGTTCAAAATTGCAGAACAATACCGTGTCCCTGGTCAATGAATACAAAGTAGGCAAGACCGTGGAAGCAAAAACGGAAAAAGGTGAAAGTTATGAAAAATTCAGACCGATTACGGGATTTATCCATCAGATCGAATATTCGGGAAACAAGCGCTTTTACTTAGACAGTGAGGCTTCTTCCGATTTTTATCCCTCCGCGATTTATGATTCCGATTCCACACGGGATACGATCAGTTACAACCGCCTTACTAATATTTTCCAACTGAAGTTTTACGAATCTCCGGACCGTAAATTTACGTTCGGCAAAAGGGCTTTCGTCGCTTATGACGCGATTACTGTTGGAATACCCGGGCCGGAAAGTTATGCGACGGTAAAGGAAAACTATCATAACCTGTACGTTGGAGGTGGTATTTCACGGATTGAAGGGGAATTCTGGAAGTGGAATGCGGAAGGAAAAATTTACCTGACAGGTTTCAGATCCGGGCAAACTGAATTAAGCGCCTATATTTATAAACCTCTGAAAATAGGTAAGGACACAACCAGCCTTTATGTTGCCGGGGAGTTGAACACCATCGTTCCCGACCCTTTCATGCAAAAGTACCGGTCCAATCATTATCAGTGGTCCAACCAGTTTAATAATACCAATGAAATGATTATCCGTTCGCGGATTAACTCAAAGAAATACAACGTTACGATCGGGCTGAATTACGCCCTGATCAGCAACTATATTTATAATAATTCATCTGCTCATCCCGATCAGGGAAGTAAGGAAATGCTGGTTCTCTCCACTTACGCCAACAAAGACATGATTTCACGCCACTGGCTTATCCGAACACAGTTGCTGTGGCAGAATACCACCCAGGCAGATTACCTGCATTTACCTGCATTTACCGGATATCTCAGTGTAGGTTATAAAACCGTCATATCGAAGGTAATGCATACGGTCCTGGGCTTTGACGTGAGGTATCATACCGAATTTTTTGCCGATGCGTATGAGCCGGCTACAGGAAGATTTTACTGGCAAAACGAACAAAAGATCGGAAATTATCCTTTCATCGATCTGCATGCCAATTTAAAACTGAAACGTACCAGGGCCTTTTTTCAGTTGAAAAATGCCGGAACCGGATTTTTGCCCGGTGATTTTTGGTCTGCGCCCGATTATCCGTTGTACAGGAGGACATTCCGTTTGGGTATCGCCTGGTCCTTTTATGATTAAACTGAAAGGCTGTATTTTGAAAAAAATGAGATCTATTCTCCACATTCCTGTTCTTTTTGTCATCATCCTTTGTTCCTGTTCTGACCGCCAAAATGGAAAATCCGGAAAGGATACGGCATCAGAAACAGAACTCACCCGTATCCTGAAATCGGGAAAATTAAAAGCCGTGGTCGATTATAATTCAACCAATTATTTCGTTTATCAGGGAATTCCCATGGGCTTTAAATACGAGATTTTGCAGTACCTGGCCAATGATATGCAGGTCAGACTTGAGATCTCGGTGAATAATGACCAGGACGAAACATTCAAAGAACTGATCAACGGAAAATATGATCTGATCGCGAAGAATCTGACGATTACCGGCGACCGGAATCCGCATGTGGCTTTCACCGAGCCGCTTGAACAGGCCAGACAGGTGCTGGTTCAGCGGAAGCCCGAAAACTGGAAATTAATGACAGCCAAGGCCGTTGAAATCTTCCTGGTCAGAAATCAGCTCGATCTGGCAGGGAAACAGGTATACGTGCAAAAGAACTCCGTTTATTACAAGAGGTTGATCAACCTGGAAGAAGAAACAGGAGAGGATATTGAAATCGTGCAGGACAGTATCTACGGAATAGAACAACTCATCGCCATGGTTGCAAAAGGTGAGATCGATTATACGGTGTGCGACGAAAATACCGCGAAGGTCAATCAGATCTACTATCCCAATCTGGACGTTGAAACACCGGTAAGTTTCCGGCAAAAAATTGCCTGGGCGGTGAGGCCTGATTCTCCTCAGTGGTTAAGCTATCTGAATCACTGGATCATCAACTTCAGGCTAAGTCGCACTTACCGCATCCTGTACCAGAAATATTTCGAATCTCCGCGTTCAGGTACCCGTTTTAACAGTGATTACAATTCCTATACCGGCGGAAAATTGTCACGCTACGATGATGTGATCAGGAAAGTTTGCCGTGAAGAAGGAATGGACTGGCGGTTCGTCGCTGCCATTATCAGCCAGGAGTCCAACTTTGATGCCGCCGCTGAATCCTGGACAGGGGCATACGGACTGATGCAGGTTCTGCCGGAGTCGGCCGATATGTTCAGGATTCAGGACTATAAAAGCCCGGAAGGGAACATTCGGGTTGGTATCAACCTCTTAAAATGGCTGGACGATCATTTCACGGAAGAAGTTCCCGATTCGCTGGAACGGATCAGATTTTCACTCGCCGCCTATAATGTCGGACTGGGTCATGTGCAGGACGCCCAGCGCCTGGCAGAGAAATACGACCGTATCCCTGTTGTCTGGAAAGACAACGTGGATTATTTTCTAAGGAATAAATCCATTGCAAAGTATTACAGGGACCCCGTGGTACGATTCGGTTACTGCAGGGGTGAAGAATCTTATTATTTCGTCAACAACATCCTGGATACGTATCATCATTATTGCAATATTATTGATAAGTAACAAGCCCGGCTCCGCTGATCAAATCAAGGAATTCGGTCAGGATCATGGCAGTGGCACCCCAGATAATCTCTTCGTCAAACTTATAGCAGGGAACTTCAATCACCCCCAGGCTGGTTTCCATGGCGGAATGACCGGTTTTATAATTTTCCGGGGACAGGGGTACAGGGAACAGCAGTACTTTTTCGGCTTCATGAAGATTTAACTCAAAATCGGGCTTGTAGTTGATCCACCCCACATAAGGATAGATCATATACCTGCTC
>CAZOYZ010000030.1:0-1064 GCA_964584045.1 uncultured Prolixibacteraceae bacterium
TTCCATGAAGATGCAAGATTTTGACAAAGAGGCTTTTGAGAATTTCAGGAAAAACCGGTTTAGCCGGTCTGAATATATGCAGGTGAAAGCGTGGTTTAAGCAGGATCGTCAAGAGGAACTGGAAAAGGCCATGGGATCGCAGTGGTCGGAGATTCCTGCCGGTCAACCGCTGAATGACAGGCTGGCAGGCGTTTTGGAGGCGTTAAAGAGCCGGCTCGGATTTCCATTGCATCGGAAAGGCCGTTCCTTCTTGGATTTTTACCGGAAAGCAGCGGCCGTTTTGTTTGTTCCGCTTTTGATCGGGTCCGCCTATTGGGCATTTCATGCCGAACACGTACAACAAGAGGCATTGGCATCCATCCATTCCCCAGAAGGAGCGCGTACTGAATTTAGGTTGCCCGATGGTACGAAGGGTTGGCTGAACAGCGGTTCTGTCCTGACTTATCCCGTTGGCTTTTCAGATCGGCGGGAAGTAAAGATAGAAGGAGAAGCTTATTTTGAAGTTGTCCGTCTGAACGGGAAGCCGTTTTACGTAAAGACAGATGACCTTACCGTGAGAGTACTCGGAACCGCTTTTAATGTGGCGGCTTACGAAAACGATCCCGAAATAAGTATTATTCTGAAAGAAGGGAAAGTGGAGGTTTGTGACCTCGAAAGTCAACCGGACTATGTGATGACGCCTGATGAGAAGTTTAACTACGATACCGACAAAAAAACTGCGAAAGTGAGTCGCGTGGACGCGGCTTCCCAGTTAGCCTGGACGCAGGGCCTGCTGCAATTCAGGGGGGAGCCGCTGTCGGAAGTGATGAAGAAATTGAGCAGGTGGTATAATGTCGATTTTGAGATCCGCGACAGGCAATTGCGGGATTATAATTTTAAAGCAACGTTTAAAGATGAACAGTTGGAAGAGATCCTGCGAATGATCGCCATCACCACCCCCATGAAATACCGGATCGAAGAACGGAAAGTAACTAAACATGGAGTATATGCGAAACGGAAAATAATTATTGAGAAAAGTTAATCTAAAAATCAGGAGAATATTGGCACTATTCTCCTGATTGAAT
>CAZOYZ010000030.1:1164-6160 GCA_964584045.1 uncultured Prolixibacteraceae bacterium
GAGAACAGGTCTGATTTTTATTTTCTTTATAACCAGGATCTGATCGATGTGAACAGGAAAGTGAGCCTGAATGTGACAAATCAGAAGATTGATGTGATCCTTGGTCTGCTTTTTGATCAAACGACAGTTAAATACTATGTCCGCGATCGCCAGATCATTCTGACCAATATCGATGAAAATAAAATGATGATCCAGAAGGGCAATGTCGTCGGTACAGTCAGGGGGCCGGATGGATCAGTGATCCCCGGTGTTACCGTAGTTATAAAAGGTACATCCTCAGGAACAATTACCGATACCGGCGGAAAGTTTAGTTTGAGGGATGTTCCTCCCGATGCCACCTTGGTTTTTTCGTTTGTGGGCATGAAGACTCTGGAGCTACCTGTTTCCGGGAAAAGTGATCTTCAGGTTTTTTTGCAGGATGAAACGATTGGTCTGGAAGAAGTGGTTGCCATTGGCTATGGTACTCAAAAGAAGGCAAATCTTACCGGGTCTGTGGGCGTAGCTACGGCCGAACGCCTGGAAAACCGGCCTATTATCTCCGCAGGGCAGGGATTGCAGGGAGTTATTCCCAACCTGAACGTGACCATCAGGAATGGAGACCCGACACGTTCGGCCGACTTCAACGTCCGGGGATTCGAGTCGATCAATGGAGGTGATCCGCTTATTCTGATAGACGGCGTTCCGGGAGATATGGACAAACTTAATCCGAACGATATCGCGAGCGTTACGGTTCTGAAAGATGCGGCGGCAGCAGCGGTATACGGGGCGAGAGCGGCATTCGGGGTTATCCTTGTGGATACTAAAAAAGGAAAGCCCGGTAAAGTGCAGGTCACGTTGTCCACCGAACAGTCGGCAACGGTGCCGATCTTTCGCATCGATCCGGTAAATGATCCTTACGACGCCGCGTCTGCCTGGAACACGGCAACAACAAGAACAAGCGGTACCCAACAGTTTGATGATAATTACATGGAGGGATTTATGCGCTGGAGAGAGAACCCGGTGTCTGAAAACGAGTGGGGGGTATTTGACGGGGATCTCCGTCACTACGGGTATACCGACTACAAAGGGATGACCGTCGCGGACTGGTCATTGCAGCAAAAATACGACATGAATATTTCCGGAGCTACAGACAGGGCCTCCTATTATGTCTCTTTTGGTTATCTTGACAAAGAAGGATGGGCTGAGCTTCCAAGAGATAAAAATTACATGTATAAAAAATATAATGTTCTGATGAAGAATGAATTTAAAGTGAATAACTGGTTATCGGTGGATGAACAGATCAGTTGGAATGCAGAACACAATGATCAGCCGCATTTCTACAATTGGGACGTGAATATCAATACCATTGCCAGGGTACAACCACACCATATGGTCACCTTCCCGGATCTGCCCTATTACCTGGAACCGGGCGATCATGATCAGTTTTTGCCTTATATCGGGAAGTATTTTTTGACCCTGAATGCCTTACCCTATTGGGAAGATGGAGGGCGGGATACAGAAACAGAACAACGTTTGACGATGAAACAAGGGATCACCATCACACCGTTTAAAGGGATGCAGATACGAGGTGATTTTTCATACAGCACCTATCACCGTAAACGTCAGGATGTCGCAAGCAAGATCGAAGGAATTGCCACCGCCGACCTTACTAACCTGTATTTTAACAATGGCTTCAGCGGTGATGACTGGATCCGGAACCACTCCAATTATAACCAGTATTATGTGTTTAATACTTACGCCGAATATACCGTTCCAGGCCTGGACGATCATTATTTTAAGGCAATGGCCGGTTTTAACCAGGAATGGGGGCGTTTTACCTATTTCAGCGCCCAAGCCAATTCACTTATTACGCCCTCTATTCCGGATTTAAATGCAACGATTGGTTCACAACGAACATGGGGCAGTAAAGAAGAAGTCGCTCTGCGCGGCGTTTTTTACCGTTTAAACTACAGTTACAAAGATAAGTACCTTTTGGAGACCAATGGTCGTTATGACGGTACTTCACGTTTTCCGAAAAACGACCGGTTTGGTTTTTTCCCCTCCATATCGCTGGGGTGGAGAATTTCCAATGAACCGTTTATGGCCTCCGCAAAAAATTGGCTGGACAATTTGAAAGTCAGGGCCTCCTATGGCGAGTTAGGTAATCAAATTCTGGTCAGCGAAGACGATTTTGATAGCGATGGTATTGATGATCCGATCTATTATCCTTATGTGGCGACGATGGCATCAGGGCAGTCTCCCTATATGATGTCTTCGGCAGGCTTTAATCCTTATGTGGCACCTCCGGGGCTTGTCAGTCCTACCTTAACCTGGGAAACGATTGAAAGTAAGAACATCGGACTCGATGTCACCGCATTAAATCAGCGGTTCGACGCCTCGTTCGACTATTATGTACGTGATGTCAAAGATATGTTGATGAATGTCACGTACCCCTCTCTTCTGGGAGTAGACGCCCCGAAATCGAATGCTGCCGATTTAAGAACCAGGGGTTGGGAATTGGCAGCAACCTGGAGGGATCATTTTGACGAGAATTTGTCGTATAGTGTGACTCTTGCCCTTTCAGACAATAAAGCAGAGATCACCAAATACGAAAATCCTACCGGTGCCATTTCCGAATATTACGTAGGTCAGCAAATCGGGGAGATATGGGGTTATGTGACGGAAGGAATTTTTCAGGCGGACGATGAGGTGCCCCAACATGCGGATCAGTCAGCATTGGGCGCCAATTGGAGGGCCGGTGATATAAAATACAAAGACCTGAACAATGACGAAAAAATTGACGCCGGAAGCGGAACACTTGCTGACCCGGGAGACCGCCGGATTATCGGTTACAACAGAGACCGGTACAATTTCGGACTGAACCCCGAGGTACAATATAAAAACTGGACGCTGAACCTGTTCTTTCAGGGAAGGTTAAAAAGGGATTACCTCCCTGAAAATGGCAACTGGAACGCCTTCTATCCGTTCAATGCCGGTCACGTGGAGAAATTTTACCTGACGGAAACATGGAGCGAAGATAACCGGGATGCTTATTTTTCGGCACCCACGATTTCCACAAACACCAAAAAGAACATTCAGCCCCAATCGCGCTATGTGCAGGATGCATCTTATATCCGTCTGAAGAATGTTACCTTGAGTTACCTCATACCGGAGTTTTTGACCAATAAACTGAAAATAAGCCGTGCACAGGTCTATTTGTCAGGAATGAACCTTTGGGAGGCCACAGGCATGCACGCACCGCTTGATCCTGAACAGACTGAAACAGTGACACAGGAGTATTATTTCGACCGTGTTTATACGTTGGGCCTCAAGATCACTTTCTAAAAACTTAGCTAAAATGGAAAAAAATAAGATAAAATTGAGTCTGGTTGTTTTTACAACAATGTCCCTGGTAGTGAGTTGCAATAACGGGTTTCTGGAAAGAGAACCGCTGGATGAAGTCAGCAATGAGACTTTCTGGAAAACGGAAGATCACCTGATCGTGTATAACAACGGAATCTATGACCTGGCGCGGAATGACAATGACGTACCTGTCCTGATGGGCCATGACGACGGATTTGACAGCAATAATCAAAGTTTTTGGTATACCGATGAGTTTACTGATAATATAGCTCCACGCGCAGCCAGACATAGCTATTATCAGGAAGTACGGGCAGGAGTCCATACCATACCGTCTGATCCTCAGATGTATGGGTGGCGTGATGGTGGCTGGACCTTTATCCGGGCGATCAATATCGGGATGGATAATTATGATAAGGTTGTGGAGGCCGGGGTAGACGAGGAAACCGTCAATAAATACAAGGCGGAAGCGCGTTTGTTTCGGGGCTGGTTTTATGCTGACAAAATCTCGAAATTCGGTGCAGCTCCCTGGGTCGATCATGAATTAACGGTAGATTCGGAAGAATTGTACGCACCGCAGGATTCCCGGGAAACGGTCATGACCAACGTGCTGGCTGATCTTGATTTCGCATGCGAATGGCTACCCGATGACTGGGGGGACGGCGGCGGACCGGGCAGGATCAACCGTTGGTGCGCCTTGCTCGTCAAATCCAGGATCTGCCTGTTTGAAGGGACCTGGAGGAAATACCACGGTATCGGTACCGATGCCAATATGTGGCTTCAGGAAGCTGCAGATGCCGCAAAAGAGATCATGGACAACGGACCTTATACCCTGTATGCCACAGGCGATCCGGAAAACGACTACCAGGCCATCCATAAGATCAGGTCTGATCTGTCCGGAGTTCCCGAAGTCATGTACTGGAGAAGATACCAGTTGGGTGTATTTACCAACCACGTGCAAAGCTACCACAGAAGCTATAATGGTGGTGCAACCAAAAGTTTTGTGGAAGATTATCTGTGCACCGACGGTCTTCCTGTTACACTTTCACTGCTTTACCAGGGCGATGCTTCTTTCCGTGATGTTTTCAGAAACCGCGACCCAAGGTTGCGCCAGACCATTTTACATCCGGACGACGTGGCCCGCTGGCAGTGGAATCAAAATGACCAGGCCCGTACTTATCCCCGCCTTTCAGGGATGAGCGGACAGACCTCGGAAACCGGTTACGCCATCTGTAAAGTCTTTGAACCCATTGCAGCATTTGCAACCTACAATACCTCCGATACTCCCGCCATCATTCTGCGGTTTGGCGAAGTATTGCTGAATTATGCGGAAGCAATGGCAGAACTTGGCACCATTACTCAGGAAGACCTGGATGCTTCCATAAACCGGTTGCGTGATCGGGTAAGCATGCCGCACCTGTCCATGAACCCTCCAATGGATCCACGCTACGGAGGCGACGGCGTTTCATCGCTGATCGTTGAAATCCGAAGGGAAAGGAGGATTGAATTGTTCATGGAAGGATTGCGCTATGATGACCTGAGACGCTGGAAACAGGGAAAGAAGCTTGAAACGAAGGACCTGGGAATTCGCTGGGACGCTGCAATGAAAGCAGAAATAGACCCACAGGGCCTGGCAACTGTAAAATCGACCGTGGTT
>CAZOYZ010000030.1:6260-7792 GCA_964584045.1 uncultured Prolixibacteraceae bacterium
TTAATCGTAACTTCAGTCAGCCACTTTGTTTTCTGAATTGAAAAATATTTTATATTATTGTTTTTCCTAATCTAAATCCTGTTACCATGAACCTGAAAGAAAATTTTGCGCGTTTTTGTATTTTTTTTCTGCTTGTTGTGCCATCGATTGCACAAGCGGAAGACGGAGATGAAATATTCCAGCTTCAAAATCCTGTTTCTGTACAATATCTGAAAAATCATCTTCAACGGTCATTGCCACGCCTGGTGCTGAACCAGGGTATCGAAAAAGAGCTGAAGGCAAAACTGAAGAGTGATCCGGTCGTTCGGAATATGTATAAAGCGATCCAGCTGAATGCTGCGGAGATTATGGGGAAACCTCTGCCGGAACGGATCGTGACCGGCCGGCGCCTGCTGTCAGTCTCCCGCGAAGTGCTTTACCGGATGAATATGCTTGGGATGGTTTACCGCATGGAAAAGGATCCGAAAGTATTAAAGCGGATCAATGACGAGTTGGTGGCAGTATGTCATTTTTCCGATTGGAATCCGTCGCATTACCTCGATGTGGCTGAAATGTCAATGGCTGTTGCGTTGGGAATCGACTGGACTGCGGGCAGGCTCCCGAAAGCAACGGTCAGTCTGGCGCAGAACGCCCTGATCGAAAAAGGGATCAAACCCAGTTATAGCGAAAAAGGTAATGTCGGATGGATCAACGGGAATAATAACTGGAACCAGGTCTGCCACGGCGGGATGATTGCTGCTTCTATCGCGGTTGCCGAAAAAGACCCTGAACTTGCAGCGAAGACCATTCGCCGTGCCCTCGAAGGTATACCGCATGCCCTGGCTGAATACGGACCCGATGGTGTTTATCCCGAAGGTTCCACGTACTGGGATTACGGGACAAGCTTTACGGTGATGACAATTGCGATGCTTGAAAGTGCTTTTGGAACCGACTTTGGGATCGGAAATTATCCGCCTTTTCTGAAAAGTGCCGTGTTCAGGGTACTTACAAACGCTCCTTCAGGCTGGTATTACAATTATGCCGATTGCGGGGACCGGAGAGGTGAAAACGGCGATATCACGCTGGCCTGGTTTGCCAAAAAGACGGAAAATGCAAAATTTTTCGAAAGGGAACGGTTCCTTCAGCCGGCGGAAGATATGGAGGAACTCGATCGGATTTCAGGTGCAGGATTGGTTTGGCTGGCACAGTTCCGGGAAATGCCTGGTGAGCAGTTACCGACAGTCTGGAAAGGAGAAGGTGCCAATCCTCTCGTGATCTTTAGAGGCGGAGATCATGATCCCCGCCAATATTATTTTGCGGGTAAAGGAGGCCGCGGTTTGGTTAACCATGGTAATATGGACGGAGGTTCTTTTGTTTTTGAACTGGATGGCATACGCTGGGTCGTGGATCCCGGTAATCAATCCTATCATGAACTTGAGCAAACAGGTTTTGATTTATGGGGCAGATGCCAGGACTGCCAGCGCTGGACTTTGCTGACGAAAAACAATTTTGGACACAGCACGATCACGGTCAACAATAAGCTGCATCGTGTT
>CAZOYZ010000030.1:7892-14448 GCA_964584045.1 uncultured Prolixibacteraceae bacterium
AAAAAACTGAAGCTCGAAAATCTGTCCCATCCGGAACTGAGCCTGTCGGTCGTTTCGCTTTTCCCGGCCCCTCTTAAGCTTGATCGCCAGATCGAAGGACTGAAACGTCTGGAGATCAGGATTCCGGCCTGGACCTGTCAGTCTGGAAGAGAAAAAATAAAAATAAGGCTTTCCGGCTTCAATAATTAATAAACGAATAAAAAAACCAATGATGAAGAAACACGTTATTTTGTTTTTCCTTTTGCCGGTCCTGCTGGCGGGCTGCGGCAAGAGGCAGGAAACCATGGAACAGCTTGCCGACCGGAGTATTCAAACAGCGGTACAGCATGCAAAAGCGATGGCAGCAGCGCTTGGGCAACAAGAAGACCTTCTGCCCCGGAGCATCCATCCCGAAACCGGCGAACTGATCACCTCAGAATCACGCTGGTGGTGCAGCGGCTTTTTCCCCGGAACCCTTTGGTATCTGTATGAATATACCGGAGATGAGGAACTGAAAACAGAGGCCGGAAGGTACACAGCCCGGATCGAAAAGGAAAAATACAACACGGGAACCCACGATCTCGGATTTATGCTTTACTGCAGTTTTGGCAACGGGTTCCGTTTAACGCAGAACGAAACCTATCCGGAGGTACTTGAGACCGGTAGCCGGTCTTTAATGACACGGTATAACCCGGTTGTCGGATTAATTCGCTCATGGGACCATAACCGGGAAAAATGGCAGTACCCGGTTATCATTGATAACATGATGAACCTGGAGATGCTGATGTGGGCGTTCAGGCAAACCGGCGACTCAGCTTTTTACAAGGTTGCTGTTTCGCATGCCGACAAAACCATGGCCAACCATTTCAGGGAAGATAACAGCTCTTATCACGTGGTATCGTATGATACGCTGACCGGGCTGCCTTCGCTGAAACAAACCCACCAGGGGGCTTCCGATTCCAGCATCTGGTCGCGCGGACAGGCATGGGGCCTTTACGGGTATACGATGATGTACAGGGAAACAGGCAAAAAGGAGTATCTGGATCAGGCAAACAAAATTGCCGGACTGATGATCAGCCATCCTAATTTTCCACCCGACGGCATTCCTTACTGGGATTACCTCGCTCCGGGCATTCCTGACGAGCCACGAGATGCCTCTGCGGCAGCGATCATGGCGTCGGCGCTGATCGAACTGAGCGGATATGCGGGTGCAGAAGAGATGAAAAATCAGTATCTTCGGGTCGCCGAAACGCAACTCAGAACACTGGCTTCACCGGAATACCTGGCTGAGCCGGGAACCAACGGGAATTTTATCCTGAAGCACAGCGTGGGATCCAAACCTCATCATTCGGAGGTGGATGTGCCTTTAACCTACGCCGATTATTACTTTGCAGAGGCTATACTGCGTTACAAAAAACTGCTGTAATTTTCCCGGCCTCCGGTATGATTGGAACGGGTCCGGTTTGTTTTTCCGATTTCCGGCTGAACAAATCGGGCCCGTTCCTGTTTCATTTCCATCGTTTTAACATAAAAATAAAATAAATAAGTTGTTTTTTTGCTGTTTTTGTTCTCTTTTATTTCAATTTTAGTTTCTAAATATTTGTTTTTATTCTTTTGTTGCCCTTACTTTGCAAGTAAAAGAAACCTTATAAAGTTAAAAGAAACTTATCGTACGGATTATGGACAGGAATGTGGAACTAAATGAAATAAAGAAACAGGGAAAGATATGGGATGTGGTGATTATCGGGGGTGGCGCGTCCGGTTTGGGGGCAGCGATCGATTCGGTCACCCGGGGCTTTGCGACCTTGTTGCTTGAACAGGCTGATTTTACGAAAGGAACGTCGAGCAGAAGCACCAAGCTGGTGCACGGGGGCGTTCGTTACCTGGCGCAAGGGAACATCGCGTTAGTTTTGGAAGCGTTACGGGAACGGGGGCTGATGAAAAAGAATGCGCCGCATCTGGTCAAAGATCAGCGTTTTATTATCCCGGCCTACCGTTGGTGGGAGAAGCCTTTCTATACGATTGGACTCACTATGTACGATTGGCTGGCAGGCAGGCTTGGTCTGGGCAGGTCATTCCCTTGCGCGAAAAGGAGAACCCTGGAAAAAATTCCTACACTGGTCAACGAAAACCTCAGGGGAGGGATCGTTTACCATGACGGACAGTTTGACGATTCGAGGCTGGCCGTGAACATGGTGCAAACGGTGAAGGATCACGGAGGAACGATCCTGAATTACATGAAAGTGGTGAGCTTGCTGAAGGAGAACGGAAAGATTTCCGGGGTGGCTGCCGTCGATCAGGAGACCGGAGAGCAATATACAATCCGTTCCAGATCGGTGCTGAATGCGACAGGAGTTTTTGTGGACGATATTTTGCGGATGGACGACCCGGACGCCAGGGATATTGTTCGTCCGAGCCAGGGGGTACATCTGGTGCTGGATAAGGAGTTCGTGCCGGGCGACCATGCCATCATGATCCCAAAGACCAGCGACGGACGGGTGTTGTTTGCTATTCCCTGGCATGACAAGGTGGTGGTGGGGACGACCGATATTCAAAAGGAGAAGGCCGAACTGGAGCCGACCGCATTGGAGGAAGAGGTGGATTTCATCTTGGAAACGATTGGCCGTTTCCTGAAAAAGGCGCCATCCAGATCGGATGTGAAGAGTGTTTTCGCCGGCCTGCGCCCGCTGGCAGCGCCAACAAACGGAGACAAGAAAACGAAGGAGATTTCAAGAGGACACCGGATTGTCGTGAGCGGATCCAACCTGGTCACGATTATTGGCGGAAAGTGGACGACATACCGGCAAATGGCCGAGGATTCGGTCAATAAACTGATCGAAGTGGCAGGTTTGCCCGACAAAAAATCAGTCACCCGCGCGCTCCCTATCCACGGTTTTAGGGACGTCAATGGCCGGCAGGGACCATTTTCGATATACGGATCAGATGAAGAGGCGTTGCTGGACCTGGTCAGGCAAGATCCGGAACTGGGGGAACCCCTGAGCTCAGAGATGAATATCATCAAAGCGCAGGTAGTCTGGGCGGTGAGAGAAGAGATGGCCCGCACGGTCGAGGATTTTCTGGCCCGGCGGAGCAGGGCTTTATTCCTGGATGCCAGGGAAAGCATGAATATGGCTGCGGCGGTTGCCCGGATCATGGCCGGGGAACTGGGGAAAGATCCCGGATGGGAGGCAGATCAGGTGGCAATTTACACCAGGCTGGCAAAAAATTACCTGTTGAATTAAAGAAGTTTGTATTTCAATTTTTAATGTGGATGACATCTGTTAAATTCGTTGCTTCATAGTTAGCCATACCTTATTATTAAACCAGTAAAACGATGAAGAAGAAGTACATTTTGGCGTTGGATCAGGGAACCACAAGTTCCCGTGCCATCCTGTTTTCCGCCGACGGGAGCATCGTAAGTGTGTCCCAAAAGGAGTTTCGCCAGTTTTATCCCAATCTGGGTTGGGTTGAACACGATGCTTCCGAAATCTGGCAAACCCAGGTATTGGTGGCGACGGAGGCGATCAGTAAGGCAGGGATCAGTCCGGCGGAGGTGGCATGTATCGGAATCACCAATCAGCGGGAAACGACAGTCGTATGGGATCGTGAGACAGGAAAGCCCCTTTGTCACGCCATTGTATGGCAGGATCGCCGTACAGCCGGATTTTGTGATGAACTCAATCAGCTTGGCTACGGTGAATCCATTTATTCCAAGACAGGGCTCATTATTGATGCCTACTTTTCAGGTACTAAAATAAAATGGATACTCGATCATGTTACAGGCGCCAGAAAGAGGGCTGAGGAAGGGAAACTGGCCTTCGGCACGGTCGACAGCTGGCTGCTGTGGAACTTTACGGGAGGTGCCGTTCACGCGACCGATGTGAGCAATGCGAGCCGTACCATGCTTTTTAACATTCATACGCTGGAATGGGACAGCGAACTGCTTGATCTGTTCGATATTCCTGCTTCTGTTTTGCCCGAGGTACGGTCTTCTTCCGAAGTATACGGAATGACCGGTCACTTTGGCGCCGAAATTCCGGTTTCCGGGATTGCCGGAGATCAGCAGGCCGCCACATTCGGGCAATGCTGCGTAAAACCGGGAATGGTCAAAAATACGTATGGCACCGGATGTTTCATCCTGGCCAATACGGGAAACAAGCCGGTAAGATCGGAGAACAAGCTGCTCACAACCATCGCGTGGAAGATTAACAATGAGACGGTCTATGCGCTCGAAGGAAGCATTTTTGTCGGCGGCGCCATTGTGCAATGGCTAAGGGACGGACTGGGCATCATCAAGTCCTCGTCCGAGATTGAAGGGCTGGCCCGGTCAGTTCCCGACAATGGGGGTGTATACCTGGTGCCCGCTCTCACAGGTTTGGGTGCCCCGCACTGGGACCCGCACGCCCGGGGGATGATCATCGGACTGACGCGGGGAACGACGGCGGGACATATTTGCCGGGCTGCACTCGAAGGGATCGCTTTTCAAACCTACGATGTGCTGAAAGCCATGGAAGCCGACGCAGGCGTTCAGGTCAGCGAGCTTCGCGTGGACGGAGGAGCTGCCGCCAATGATTTCCTGATGCAGTTTCAGTCCGATATTCTTCAACGTACCGTGGTTCGCCCCAAAATACTGGAAACAACGGCCCTCGGTGCAGCTTACCTGGCTGGTCTGGCTGTCGGCTGCTGGGAGAGCATGGATGAGATCTGCAACAGGCAGGAGACCGAACAAAAATTCTGGCCGGGATTATCAGCCGGTCAGGCCGGCAGCTTGATCGGCCGGTGGCAGGAGGCTCTGAAGCGGTCTGTAAAATGGGATATTTCCAATGATTAATCACTCACCTAAACTTTAACTTTCATGACAAATTTTTGGTATGAATTTTTAGGCACGATGCTCCTGGTCCTGCTGGGTGACGGAGTTGTGGCCAATATGAACCTTTCAGGAACAAAATCTTCGGGCAGCAGTGCCGCGTGGATTGTGATCACCATGGCCTGGGGACTTGCCGTGTTTGTTGGGGTGATCGTGGCCGGACCAGTCTCCGGCGCGCACCTGAACCCCGCTGTTTCGGTCGGACTGGCGCTAATTGGGAAGTTCCCCTGGGCAGAGGTGCCGGTTTACGTGCTGGCTCAGATGCTGGGTGGAGCCACGGGGGCTTTTCTGGTCTGGCTCTTCTTCCGCAATCATTTTAATGCCACTCAGGATCCGGCAATCAAATTGGCGTGTTTTTCAACAAGTCCGGCGATACGGAGCTATAAAGATAACTTTGTCGCCGAGTTGATCGGAACCTTTGTCCTGATCTTCGCAATCTATTTTATCGCATCGCCGTGTATCGAGGGAGGCGGATTTGAAGAGGTCCGGTTTAAGCTGGGGACGCTGGATGCACTTCCTGTATCACTGGTGGTGATGGCGATTGGGATGTCGCTGGGAGGAGTGACGGGGTATGCCATTAATCCGGCCCGTGACCTTGGTCCGCGGATCATGCATGCCATTCTTCCGATGAAGAACAAAGGCGGCAGCGACTGGTCATACGCGTGGATCCCGGTTTTCGGACCGATCGCCGGCGCGGGTGTCGCGGCTTTGCTGTTTATGATGGTGAAAGGAGGATGTTAGGATATTCCCGCGCAGCGTTGCGCGGGAACGCTTCTTGCCTGAGAAGGCTTTTCTTTCGCGTAAAACAACTCAGACTACCAGCAACTGGATCCCGAGTTCTTCAATTTTAGTAACGAAATGTTCCGGGATCCTCTTGTCGGTGATAATAATGTCGACCTTATCCAGGTCACAGATCTTTCCGAATCCTTTTTTGCCGAACTTAGTGGCGTCGGCGATGACCACTATTTTCTGGGCGATCTTCATCATCTGTTGGTTGAGTTGCGCTTCCATCAGGTTGGTGGTGGTCAGTCCAAAATCAAGGTCAATCCCGTCAACGCCCAGAAAGAGCTTGCTGCAGGCAAAATTCTGCAGCATGTTCTCCGCATAATGGCCCACCACTGAAGACGAAGTCCTTCTTACGCTGCCTCCCAACTGAACGACTTCTACATTGGGATGGTGAAGAAGCGCCAGGCTTACATTCATGGCGCTGGTCAAAACCGTCAGGTTCCGCTCGGGATTCAAGGCCTTGGCCAGTGCAAGCACCGTGGTTCCGGAGGCGATGATGACCGAATCGTTTGGGATGATCAGTTCCGCTGCTTTTTTGGCGATCAGTTCCTTTTGCTCGACTTCGATATTTTCCTTCATATCGACAGGACGGTCGTTGATATACGGATCCGTGACGCTTGCTCCCCCGTGGGTTTTATACAGCAACTTTCGTTCTTCCAGAACTTTCAGGTCCTTCCGTATCGTTACCGTCGAAACACTTAGTTCATCGCTCAGCTCCGAAACGGTGACGAATCCTTTTTTGGCCACTTTTTCAAGGATGTACTTGTGCCGCTGCGAGGTGATCATGCTCATACTCATCTTAATTTTTTCAAAAGTATAAATAAAATCAGAATCGTTTGGCTGTTCTTTTCAACTGTTATTTAAATTTCGGAACAAAATCCGGAATGGTAAATTTAGTAATACATCGAAATAAACAGAAAATTT
>CAZOYZ010000030.1:14548-16154 GCA_964584045.1 uncultured Prolixibacteraceae bacterium
GGACACGATTTTTCAGGAGAGGCAGCGAATCGGTTTCACCGGCGCAAAAGATACAATTGGGCAGATAGTGGGACTGTAGTTGATTGGTGAGTTTGGTGGCGTGAGGTCCGCCAACAGCGATCTGGTACTGATCATCCGACAGGTTTAAGGCGAGGTTCAGCCAATTGGAATGGCCGGAGGGATACTCCAGAATCATGTTCCCTGCTTTTTCAAGCATGTTCCCGGCCACATTTAAATATTCAGGAATATCCAGAAGATAACCGAGTTTCACCAGATTGTTGGCCATGACCGAATTGGAGGAAGGGATGACGTGATCATAGATCTCCATGCTGCGGCTGATCAGGTTCCCCTGTCCCGCGGGAGTGAAATAGAAAAAACCTTTACCAGGGGCAAAAAAAAGGTTGAACGTTGTTTTGGTCAGTTCTTCAGCCTGAATGAGATAGTTTTCCTGTCCGGTTACTTCAAACAGTGCTGTAAGTGCCTGGATAAACAACGCGACGTCTTCGAGAAACCCTTCTGCTTTGTAGATCCCGTTTTTCCAGGAATGCCGGAGTAATCCGTCGGGGGGCAGTAAATGATGCAGGATGAAGTTGGTATTCCGGATAGCCAGACTGAGGTACTCATGCTGACCGAAGGCCCGGTAGGCATCGGTAAGTCCCGTGATCACAAGCGCGTTCCACGAAGTCAGGATCTTGTCATCCAGCGCAGGACGCACCCGGCTGCTCCGGGTTTTCAATAAGATCGCATTCCAGCGGTCAACTTTTCGGATCAGCTCTTCAGGATCCAGATGGTATTTTTGCGCAAAAGCCTCATTGGTTTCGGTCCGAAGCAGGATGTAATTGCCGTTTTCCCAATATCCGTGATCGTTGATGTGGTAATAAGCTTCAAATAGCGGAAAGTCATCACCGGTCAGCGCTTCCAGTTCGGTTTTCTTCCAGACATAGAATTTTCCTTCTTCACCTTCACTGTCAGCATCCAGGGAAGAGTAGAAACCGGATTCGGGAGCGCACATTTCCCGTTTCAGCCAGCCGACTGTGTGTTCCACGACCTGCCGGTAAAGGGGATTTTTGAATTTTTGAAAGGCCTGCGCGTAAAGGCTCAGCAACTGGCCGTTATCGTACAACATTTTTTCAAAATGCGGAACCTTCCAACGGGAATCGGTTGAATAACGGGCGAAACCTCCGCCGATCTGATCGTAAATACCTCCTAATGCCATTTTTTCAAGGGTGGTCTCAACGAAGGACTCCGTTACGGGGTCATGCTGCTGATGTGACCATCGCAAAAGGAACATCAGGTTTCCCGGCATCATGAATTTGGGTGCCCCGCGCTTTCCTCCTTCTTGGGTGTCGAACACCGTCTGCCACTGTTTCACTGCGGTTTCCATTTTGCCGGTGGTGATCCTTGTTTTCGCGTCACCGGGAGGGATCGTTAAGCTTTGTTCGATATTCTGCCGGAGTTTCGTGGCATATTCTTCTGTCTTTTCAGGAGCTTGTTTGTGAAAAACCGAAATCTGCCGGAGGATTTCAATCCATGATTCTACCGGAAAATAAGTGCCGCCCCAGATTGGACGGCCATCGGGAAGCGCAATCACATTTAACGGCCAGCC
>CAZOYZ010000030.1:16254-18282 GCA_964584045.1 uncultured Prolixibacteraceae bacterium
TGCCGCCCCAGATTGGACGGCCATCGGGAAGCGCAATCACATTTAACGGCCAGCCTCCGCTTTGGGTGATCAGTTGCACTGCGGTCATATAAATCTGGTCAATATCGGGACGTTCTTCACGGTCAACTTTGATGGAGACAAAATCTTTATTCATCATACTGGCCACAAGCTCATCCTCAAAAGACTCCTGTTCCATCACATGACACCAGTGGCAGGCCGCATAGCCAATACTGATCAGAAGCAGTTTATTCTCAGCTTTTGCCTTACTGATGGCCGCCTCGCCCCATGGCATCCAGTTTACCGGATTATGCGCATGCTGCAGCAGGTAAGGTGATGTCTCATGAATTAAACTGTTGGTATAGCGATGTTTTCCCATGTTTTTGGCATCTTCATCATTTTATAACAAACGGTGTTCCGGAAAGTTTCCCGGGATGAAGTACGGAAAGAGGAGTTGGGAATCTTTCAGCACAGCGGTTTCGGCTGCCGAAGGAATCCGGTTTTGGAGGGCATCTCTTGATTTTGTGCATTTATTTGCTTAGCTTTAGCTACGCGCAGGTTAATTGCACCCGGCAGAGCTTCAAATAAGCCGGTCTCTGCTTCTTAGTCGCAGTGTCCGTATGTAAAAGAAACAGGTCATGGAACGAAGGGATTACTTAATGAGCCAGATCGAGGAAATAGGTCTGTTTTTTGCCAGGCTTATCGGCCGATTGCAAAAGAGGCTTCAGGACCAGCAGGAAGACCTGTTGACGGAAGATGCGCGGAACGCGCTGAGTGTTCAGTTTGGATGGGATTTGGAGGAATTGCTGTTTCTGGATCAGCAAAGTTTCATCAGTTTGATGGAAGAAAACCTGTTGGCGGATGACCATTACGAAAAGATGGCGGCCATCTTTGAATTCCTGGGTGATTGTGAGGCTGGTCACAAGACGCTGTTACGGAAAGAACTTTACCTGAGAAAGGCATTATTGCTCCTGGAACATATCGAGTATAAGAGCTTTACGTATTCCATGGAGCGCAGGGAGCGGATTGCGCGGATTCATACCTCGCTGAACCGTTAAAGCTTTGCATCAGGATCCAGAAAGTTGACCAGCCCTTCTTCGAGCCGGAGTTCATTGGATAAAATGCCGTTTTCCTTTAAAGCAGCAAAAAAACCTTCATTCATCATCCGTCCGGCTCTCAGCGGAAAATCGAGCAGGGCAGGATAGCAGTCGGTTTTGCCAGGGTATCTGTAAAACTGGAAACAGCTTTCCGCGTTCGTCGACAGGTAGATCCGGCAGGCGAGCGGGCGCGCGGCATAAGCCGTACAAGAGCCGTCTTTTAGCAAGGGACAGGGATGTTTATGGTTCAGGATTTCCTTTTCAGCCAGTTTGCCGGTCCTCTCATTTTTTTCCACAGCCAGTTGATATACTTGCTCTTGCTCTGTTTTACTGAAGTTATTTTTTACAAATGCAGCAAGGTACCTGAGTTCATAGGTATTGGCAAAAACAGGCTGATGACAGCACCAGGAACATCCTTTTCGGCAATCGACGGTCACACTTTGTTTTTTTCCCCTCGCTAAAAGCGATTCAATGAGTTGGTCGACAGAATGGTACATGGTCTCAACAGCCCCGAAAAGCTTGTCTTCTTTCCCAATCCCGTCGGCAGCCTGCTCCCCAAGCCGGTAACCGTCCTTGAAAAAGAGGCGGTCATATTCCGGGTAATTTGAACCAGTCATAGTATCTTCAATTAAAATTTAGACGCTTTGCGCTTACAAAATTACGAATATGTTGTTTAATTTAGATGTAAATAACATAGCCGGCCCGTTTTTGAGATTCGTGACGCAGATATCGTATATGACAGATTCATGATTTGCAGAGAAAACTCTAAACGGCATACGGTAAAATAGTAAATGGTACATGGTAAATGGTACATGGTAAATGGTAAATACGCTTTACATCAGGAATATGGTTTGCGACCGTTGTAAAATGGTCGTGAAAGCTGAACTGGAAAATCTGGGCCTTCAAGCGCTGTCGGTTGAACTGGGAGAAGTGG
>CAZOYZ010000030.1:18382-21215 GCA_964584045.1 uncultured Prolixibacteraceae bacterium
GCTGAACTGGAAAATCTGGGCCTTCAAGCGCTGTCGGTTGAACTGGGAGAAGTGGAACTGGACAGGGAGCTGACCGGAGATGAAAGGCAGCGGCTCAGTGAGCGGTTGCAACAACTCGGTTTTTCACTGATCGATGATAAAAAAAGCCGGCTTATCGAGCATATTAAAATACTGATCATCGACCTGGTGCATTATCGCAACAACGAATTATCGGTGAACCTTTCCGATTATCTGAAAAGCAAGGTGAATCACGATTACCATTACATCAGTAATTTATTCTCGGAAGTGGAAGGCACGACCATTGAAAAGTATTTCATTGCTCAGAAAATCGAGAAGGTAAAGGAGCTTCTGGTCTATGATGAGCTTTCCCTGAGTGAGATAGCCAACCAGCTCAATTACTCGAGTGTGGCCTATTTAAGCAGTCAGTTCAAAAAGGTAACGGGACTGACCCCTTCTCATTTTAAACAGATCAGGGAGAAAAAACGCAAGTCGTTGGATGACGTGTGAACCCTTCACATCAGCACCTCATTTTCTTTGCGCTTGTCGCGGAATACAAATGTTATAAATCTAATTTAAAAAGCCGTAAGGATTTTACCGGGAGGAAGGAGGATATTTGCAGTACGGGTAAAACTGAAAGATAATGACTGTAAAGAAGGAAACATTTCCGGTACTGCATATGTCGTGCGCATCGTGTGCGCTGAATGTGGAACGTACCCTGAAGGCGAAGGAGGGAGTAAAATTGGCCGCTGTCAATTTTGCTTCAGGGCAGGTGAGTATCGAATACAACCCGGAGATCGTCGGGGCCGGGGATCTCAAAGCAGCCGTGCAGGCTGCAGGTTACGATTTGCTGGTGGATGATGAGCCTGACGGCCAGGAAAAGCTGGAGGAAATAAAACAGGATGCCTTTAAAAAATTAAAACGGAAAACCATACTGGCTGTCACGTTCTCTGCTCCTGTCGTTCTGGCAGGCATGTTTCTCATGGGATCACCGGGACTGTCGTATGGCAACGTTCTGATGTGGGCGTTTTCGACGCCGGTACTTTTCCTGTTTGGCAGGAATTTTTACGTAAATGCGTGGAAGCAGGCTAAACACGGTTCGGCCAACATGGATACCCTGGTTGCACTAAGTACCGGGGTCGCTTATTTATTCAGCGTTTTCAATACGTTGTTCGCGGGGTTTTGGACAAAAAAAGGGCTGGAAGCACATGTCTACTTTGAAGCTGCCGTTGTGATTGTTGCGTTTATATTAGTGGGCAAAACTTTGGAGGAAAAGGCGAAGGGAAAGACTTCATCAGCGATCAAAAAACTGATGGGATTACGTCCCAAAACCGTGACGATCGTTCGTGGTGCGCATCAGGCGGAAACGGCGCTTGAAAAGGTACGCCGGGATGACGTGATCCTGGTGAAGCCGGGAGAGAAGGTCGCTGTCGACGGTACGGTGACCGGCGGGAGTTCCTATGTCGACGAAAGCATGCTGACCGGCGAACCGGTCCCGGTGCTGAAGAAAACAGGCGACAAAGTCTATGCGGGAACGATGAATCAGAAGGGAAGTTTTCAGTTCAGGGCCGAAAAAATCGGTTCCGAAACCATGCTGGCTCAGATCGTCCGGATGGTTCAGGACGCCCAGGGCAGCAAAGCGCCGGTACAGAGGCTGGTCGATAAGGTTGCAGGGATTTTTGTGCCGGTGGTGATCATCATCGCTTTTATCACGTTTGTGGCCTGGAACCTGTGGGGCGGGGCCGATGGCTTTACACAGGGATTACTGGCGATGGTCACGGTGCTGGTCATCGCCTGTCCCTGCGCAATGGGGCTGGCTACTCCCACAGCCATCATGGTCGGTATCGGCAAAGGTGCGGAACAGGGTATTTTGATCAGGGATGCAGAAAGCCTGGAGTTGTCGCGTAAAATTAATGCTGTGGTTTTGGATAAGACAGGAACGATTACGGAAGGAAAGCCGGTGTTGACAGACTTATCCTGGTTCAACGGGGATGATTCCAAAAAGGAGATCCTGGTGGCTCTTGAAAGTCAATCGGAACATCCGTTGGCCGGAGCTGTTGTCAGTCATTTCACGGGTGTGGGGCCTGAAACGGTGACAGGCTTTGAAAGTATCACCGGAAAAGGGGTAAAGGTAATTGCAGGAAATACCGTTTACTATGCGGGAAACAGGAGCCTGCTGACTGAAAATAAGGTTCGCGTGGATACACAGTTGGCGATGCAGGCAGAGGAATGGGAGGGGCAGGCTAAAACGGTGATCTGGTTTGGTGATCAGGAACAGTTGCTTGCCGTGATGGCCATTGCCGACCGGATCAAATCCACTTCGCCGGAAGCGGTACAAACGCTGCAACGAATGGGGATTGAAGTGTATCTGCTGACAGGTGATCAGGAAGTTACTGCACGAACGGTGGCAGGATCAGCAGGCATCAGGCATTACGAGGCTGCCCTGCTTCCGGATCAGAAGGCTGACTTTATCAGAAAACTGCAATCGGAAGGAAAGACCGTTGCTATGGCAGGCGACGGGATCAACGACAGTGCTGCGCTGGCACAGGCCGACGTGAGCATCGCGATGGGGAAGGGGAGTGAGATAGCCATGGATGCAGCCAAAATGACCATTACTTCATCCGATCTGAACAAGATCCCCATGGCTATTCAGCTTTCCAGACAAACGGTGACAGCGATCCGGCAAAATCTTTTCTGGGCGTTTATTTACAATATAATCGGTATTCCCATTGCTGCAGGGATACTCTACCCGGTAAGCGGTTTCATGCTTAACCCGATGATCGCAGGCGCGGCGATGGCGCTGAGCAGCGTGAGCGTGGTCACCAACAGCTTACGG
>CAZOYZ010000031.1:0-4953 GCA_964584045.1 uncultured Prolixibacteraceae bacterium
ATCCGAAGTATACATCAATAAAGACGATTTAAAAAAGTACCTGTTCGTGACGGTCAGGAACCGTGCGATCAGTTACCTGAGAAGCATGAAGTTCAGACAGGTCGATTCAGCAATATCGCTGCCGGAAATTGAACAACCTGATCATGAAAAGCTTTATGATGACGAAGAGTTAGCCGTCCGCATTTCGAAAGCAACCCTGAAACTTCCGCCTAAATGCAGGGAAATATTCATGCTTGCCTACGTCGAAAATCTTTCCTATCAGGCTGTAGCCGAACACCTGTCAATTACTAAAAATACGGTCAAGACCCAAATGGTCATTGCATACCGGATTTTGCGAAAGGAACTTAAAGAGTTTTACTTTGGTCTTTTGTTTCTTATCGCTGCAAAAAAAATCTGATTTTTTTTTCATCCTTTGTGAGCATATCTGCGTTATAAAAGCAGATATGGATAAAAATGAACATACAAATCAGGAACTTATCGTATCCTATTTTCATGAAAAACCGGATACCGGGACGGCTATTCCGTCCCACCTGAAAGAAACGAAAGATTATCAGGAAACTGAAAAGATCGTTGGGGTGCGGAGTTATGTGGCCTTTCTTCAAAGCTTGAGTCCGGAAGACCGTCTGTGGAGCAGGATCAGCAGTCGGATCAATCCGATGGTTTTGTACCGGTACTGGTTCAGATATGCCGCGATCGTCATTCTGTCGTTTAGTTTAGGCGCTCTGTTCATTTATTTTTCAGGGAGCAGGAGTCATGAACCCCTGATGGCCAGTATCAGCAGTCCGAGAGGACAGATCACCAGCATGACCCTTTTTGACGGTTCAACAGTGTGGCTTAATTCGGAAAGTACCATCAGATATTCTTCTGATTTTAATAAAGGCAACCGGGAAGTTTATGTGGAGGGAGAAGCTTATTTCGAGGTAACAAAAGATCATAGAAATCCTTTTATCGTCCACCTGGAGAATTCAGAGATTAAAGTTCACGGTACAAGCTTCAACGTAAAGGCTTATCGCGGTTCCGGCCAGGTGGAGGCAGTGTTGATGACAGGAAAGATTGAGTTCTCTGCCAACGACCAGTCCGTATTGTTAGATCCGTGTGAACGGGTTATTTTTTCTGTCGGGCAGGGGACCGTATTTAAAGATCAGGTGGATCCGGAAAAAACAGTGGCCTGGAAAAAAGGTAGATATTACTACAGCAATGAAAAATTGCCGGCTATTATCCGGCAGTTGGAGCGGTGGTATGATACCGAGTTTATTTTTGACGAACAGGAGCTTTCCTCTTACACCTTTACCGGGGTGATTAATCATGAAAATTCGATCCGGTATAACCTGAGTTTACTTGAACTTACAAATAAAATAAATGTTGAATTTAAAGATAATAAAATAGTAATCAGCGGGAAGTAAAAAAAACCGGGAAGTGTTTGCAGCACATCCCGGTTTGTACAGTTAAACCAATGTCCCTGACCGCAATCAGCAGGCATTGAATTATTAATCCATAATGTGTACAAATTTATGAAAAAAAAATCTTTTCACCGAGGGAAAAGATGGAAGCTCTTTCCTTCAAAACTCATGTTGAGTATGAGACTGACATTATTTTTTATGATTTTGGGGATGTTAAGTACCACTGCAAAATCCTGGTCGCAGTTGACGAATCTTAATCTTGATTACAAAAGCACATCAATTAAACAGATCCTTGAAGACATAGAGGATAGGAGCAATTATCACTTTGTGTACAGTAACAATGACTTCGATGTGGAAAGGGTGATCGATATTAAGATCAATGATGCTTCGATCGGTAAAATTCTTGACCATTTGCTGGAAGGAACCGGTATGGGCTATAGAATGGTTGACAGGGTCATTATTATTACCTCGAAGAGCGGTACAGGTTTTACGGAAATCCCGAGTCAGCAAAACACCACCGTATCAGGTAAAGTGACGGATGCCTCCGGTTCACCTCTGCCGGGAGTAACGGTAGTTATAAAGGGAATAACTAAAGGAACCATCACCAGCGCTGACGGTGGTTTTTCCATTACTGATGTTTCGTCCGATGCCACACTGGTTTTCTCCTTTGTCGGGATGAGGTCGCAGGAGATCCCGGTGGCCGGCAAGCCGGTGATGAATGTCGTGATGCAGGAAGAAATGGTCGGTATCGAAGAAGTGGTAGCTGTGGGGTACGGGGTTCAGCGGAAAGCCTCATTGACCGGTGCTGTTTCTGCGGTTAATGGAGAGGATATTGTGACGACCAAGAATGAAAATGCCCAAAACATGCTCACGGGTAAAATTGCTGGAGTCCGTGTTACTCAAAAAACGGCCGAGCCAGGCTCCTTCAACAACAATTTCGATATACGGGGTATGGGAAGTCCCCTGGTGGTTATTGACGGGATTCCCAGGACCAACGCTGATTTTCAGCGCCTGGATCCGAACGATATCGAAGGCATGTCGGTACTGAAGGACGCTTCTGCTGCGATCTACGGGGTGCGCGCCGCAAACGGTGTCGTGTTGGTGACCACAAAGAGGGGCACCGCCAATAAAATTGAGCTGGATTATACCGGTACATTCACCTGGCAAATTCCTTCAGGAATGCCCGAGACGATCGATGCAGTCGAGTACATGACCCTCCGCAATGAACAGGCCATGCACAATGTAAACGGAGGTTCCCCGGTTTTCACCGATGAGCAGATCGAAGCTTACCGGAGCGGCGAGCTGAAGAGCACGGACTGGAATTCGCTGGTATTCGCCAATTCGGCTCCTCAAACGATACACAATCTGAGCGCAACAGGGGGCAATGAGCGAACGACCTACTATGCCGGTCTCGGTTATCAGTATCAGGAGGGTTTCTTCAAATCGGGCGACCTCAAATACAACAAATACAATGTCCGTTCGAACGTCACTTCGAAAATCACAGACCGGCTTACCTTTGATATCAATATCAACCTGGTGATGGATGAACAGGACCGGCCTTTCCAGGATTCCTGGTGGATCATCCGTGGTTACTGGCGGCAGGGCGCTCATATCCCGGCTTACGCGAACAACGATCCGACCAGACCTTATCATGGCCTGATCGAAGGGGATAACCCGATCTCGTTTATGGATAAGGATATCGTCGGGTTCAGAAAATTTAATAATAAGTGGGTACAGCCGGCAGCCAGCCTGAAGTACGAGATCCCCTGGGTAAAAGGATTGTCTGTGAAAGGACTCTTCAGTTACGATTTTTATGTGGCCGACAACGCGATTTTCCAGAAAGAATATAAGCAATACCGGTATGACGAGGCTTCCGGAGGTTATCAGGAATTTACCCGCCAGTCGCCGAACAGGATCTCGCGTGAAACCTATTCCAAAACACAGGAACTGGCGCAGCTTTCCCTGAACTATTCCGGGAAGTTCGACAAACATGAGGTGGGTGGTTTGCTGCTCTGGGAAGCTCAAAAGAGTAGCGGCGATAACTTCAGCGCCCACAGGGATCTGATCCTTCAGTTACCCTACCTGTTTGCCGGCATTGCGGATCAGCAACTGGCATCCATGTCAAAAGGCGATGCCGATTTTTATGAAAATTCCAACCTGGCATTGGCCGGTCGTTTTAACTATAATTTTAACAATACATATTTGGCTGAGTTCCTGTTCCGCTACGACGGGTCTTCCAAGTTCGGATCAGGCTCCCAATGGGGTTTTTTCCCCGCAGCGTCTTTGGGGTGGCGTCTCTCTGAAGAAGGATTTTTTAAGAATATGACCGGTTTGTCATTTATCGATAATTTAAAGCTTCGCGCTTCATACGGGAAAACGGGTGATGACACGGCTTCTGACTATCAGTTTATTTCAGGGTATAATTATCCGACGGAGACAGACCGCAGGAATTTCACCGGAGGTTATGTATTTGGCGGGAGTTTTTATGGAAGTGCCGATCATAAAGGTATTCCGAACCCGAATATCACATGGTTTACCGCGAAGACATTCGATATCGGCGTCGATTTTGAAGGCTGGGACGGCCTGCTGGGGCTTACGTTCGATTATTTCAGCCGGAAGCGGGAAGATCTTTTGGAGCAAAGGAGCGGAGGCATTCCGACCGTGGTAGGAGCTGAACTGCCTCAGGAGAATCTGAACAGCGACCGCACCTATGGATTTGACCTGGAAATTCTTCACAGGAACCGGATCAAAGATCTCCGATATCACTTAAAAGGCATTTTCTCGCTGACCCGGGTGAAGCGTCTGTACGTGGAACGGGATGCGATCGGCAGCTCCTGGAGCAACTGGAAAAACAATCAGAATGATCGCCTGCAGGGTATCCATTCGGGGCTTGCAGGAGACGGGCGGTACGAGTCATGGGAAGAGATCTGGTCGAGTCCGACCTATATTGGCCGTGGTACCATCATTGGCGACTACAAATATGAAGACTGGAACGGGGACGGAGAGATCAACGATAACGATATTCATCCAATCCGGTATAATCAGTTTCCGTGGCTGAATTTCAGCCTGATTATCGACGCTTATTGGAAAGACTTTGACATCAACATGCTGTGGCAAGGCTCGGGAAAAAGCTCACTGATCTACGGGGAACAGCTTCGTCAGCCTTTGTGGGGCAGTGGTGACGCGAGCGCCATGCAACAGTTTATGAACAGGTGGCATCCTGTTGATCCTAAAGCGGATCCCTACGATCCGGCCACCGAATGGGTAAAAGGGCACTATGCCTACACGGGTTCTTTACCGGATGTGAATTCGTCTTTCAATACCGTGAACAGCGCTTATTTGCGCCTGAAAAGTATTGAACTGGGGTACACGCTTCCTCAACGGTGGATGGCAAAGTCAGGATTCAAAAACCTGCGCCTTTATGTCAATGCCTATAACCTGCTTACGTTCACCAAGGTGAAATATGTGGATCCGGAGCACCCGGACGATACGTACGGTTATTTGTACCCTTTGAACAAAACCGTTTCTGTTGGAGTAAATGTTAAATTTTAAT
>CAZOYZ010000031.1:5053-7493 GCA_964584045.1 uncultured Prolixibacteraceae bacterium
CGACGTTCCTGCTGATTCCCTCGAGGTTCCCCGCTCCACGGAACAGGAGACCTGGGATCAGGTGCTCGCCGATTTCGATCTGGCCGTTGAGAACCTTTCTGAAACAAGCCCAAAACGCGGTTATGCCAACAAATACGTCGCTTACGGTTTTAAATCGGAAGCCATGTTGTTTGCAGGTTCTGTCGCAAAATACAACAGGATCACCGGGTTTGGGGAAAAAACCGGCGTCCGGGTGATCGGTTTTGATCCCAACACAGCTGCAGCAGCTTCGGTAAAGTATTTCACAGAAGCATATCATGCTGCCCGCGAAGTCATGAAGTCCGGGAAATATTCATTATACCTGCAAAAATGGGCTGCCGGCGACAAGCAAGCGCAGTACCAGAACATGGTGGATATGTTTTTTGATATCAACAGCCCCGAGAATATTTACATCAAGGAATACAAATATCCGGATCTGGCACACGGGTACGACTCTTATAATATTCCAAGACAGCTGATGGGCGGTAACGGGTATTCGGCAGGGAACTGTCCCACGCTCGACTTTGTGGAGTTGTTTGACGGCTTCGCAAAAAATCCCGACGGGACGATCAAAGTGCTGGATGCAAACGGGAAATACCTGATGTTTGACAATGTGACGGATATCTTTGCGAACGCAGAACCCCGGCTTCGCGCCTATGTGATCTTCCCGGGCGATGTATTGAAGGGGGAAGTGATCGAGATCCGCAGGGGGATCTTTACCGGGAATGCTGCAAATGGCATTAATCCGCTGAGAGTGGTAAACGGAGGTTCCCCCGATTATACCGTATCCGGTCCGTCAAATTATAACCAGGTGGATGCCTACCGGGGGACAGGCGCATTTGCCGGTCAGAAATCACTTTTCCTTTCTCAAAACGGTACCACCCATGAAACAGTTCAGTTACCTGGCGGGACGGTGATGAATGCCGGTGGTAAGAGTGGCCCTTTTACGGCTGACGGGACAGCCGCCATGACCGGGTTTACAGTCCGCAAGTGGCTGAATCCGAATATGCCGCAGTCGCTGGTGCTGGAAGGACGTTCGGAACAGCCTTTTATTCTGATGCGGTATGCCGAGATTTTGCTGAATGCAGCCGAAGCTGCTTCCGAACTGATGCTTGCCGGTCAGTCAGCTCCCGACGGAGATAATTTCCAGCAAATTGCCTATGATGCGATCGCGCAGATCCGGGAAAGGGCAGGGGCCGACCCACTGACAGGGATGTCTGACCTAAGCGGAACGGAAGGTTTACAGATCATTCGTAAAGAGCGAAGGAAGGAGCTTGCTTTCGAGCACAAGATCCTTTGGGATATCCGGCGCTGGAGAACGCAACATTCGGATATGCTGAACGGCTATACCCAATCGGACGGAGCTTATTACAAAGGGCTGTACCCGTTCTATTCTTCGACAACAGGAAAATACTTTTTCGACGCCGGTCTCGACGAAGGAAGGCGGCGTTTCCGCCTTACCGAGCAGGAGTATTACTTTGCCATACCGTCGGGTGAGGTTTCAAAAAGCCCGGTGATCGATCAGCAACCAGGGCGCTAGTGAACAGACACCAGACACACAATAAACGATAGAATAATATTGAAGAACTTAAAAAACAGAGTCTATGAAGAACTTATTTTATAATCTGCTTCTTTGCCTGGCTGCCGTTTCGTTCAGTTCCTGTGAACTCGACAACTACGAAGAGCCTCAGGAAACGATCAGAGGAAGAGTGGTGGACATCGCCACAGGAGATCTTGTTTTGACCGATCAGGGCAGTGAAGGCACACGTGTCAGACTACGTGAATTAAGCTGGACAGAAACGGACGTCCCTGATAATTTCGATTTCTTTTGTATGAAAGAAGGGATCTTCCAGAATACGAAAGTATTTAAGGGGCATTACAACGTGCGGATCGATGGCGCTTTTATCCCGCTGGTGCGTTTAAACACATCGGGTGATACAATCGCTGATGAGACCATGTATATCGATATCGACGGACTTACCGAGGTTGAATTCAAAGTTCAGCCTTTTCTGAAGGTGGAGTGGGTAGGCCAGCCTGTCGTGAACAACGGTATGATCACGGCAACGGTGAAGGTCACACGAGCGGTCAGTCCTGCCGACTTCAGAGCAAAAATCGAACCCATGGGCGGCTACAGCGACGACTTCCTGAATGTGACGGACGTCCGTCTGTTTGTGAGCCAGGTGCCTTTTGTGGGCTACCGGGAATGGGACAACCGGTACACCAACGAAATCAACTACAACGGGAACGAATTTGAAGCTTTGCTGGGACAACCCGTTACCATTTCGACAAAAGGTACGATCCCTCCCGGCAGAACCGTCTTTATCCGCGCTGCTGCCAGGATCAATTATGCAACCGAGAACATCCGGCGACACAACTATAATGAGGCGTTAAGGGTGGATATTCCCGGGAATTAATAAATTTG
>CAZOYZ010000031.1:7593-20890 GCA_964584045.1 uncultured Prolixibacteraceae bacterium
CATGAAGCTAAAAGATGTCATGTTGCTTTTTGCAGCCGGTTTGCTGATTTCGACCGGCGCAGTTGCTCAAAAGTCGAATGCTCCCAAGAGAGAGAAAACAACCTTTCAGACTTCCGCGCACTGGAAGCCTCAAACGGATGTAAGGGCCGATGTGGCCATTGTATACGGCACGCACGACCAACCGGAGATGACGTTTGAACAACGTGTGCAAAGCTGGCGCGACCGTGGATATCTTACTCATTTCATGACAGGCATTGCCTGGGGTGGCTACCAGGACTACTTCACCGGCCAATGGGATGGGCGGATGCATCTGGATGAAGGGCAGGTGGAACAGGACGGCGATACGATCTGGCACGGACGAATGGTACCTTATCTGGTACCTACCTCGTCATTCATCAAATACATGAAAGAAAAGCATATCAGGCGGGTCATCGATGCGGGGATCGATGCCATTTATCTGGAAGAGCCTGAATTCTGGGCCCGCGCAGGCTATAGTGCCGCCTTTAAAAGCGAATGGCAGAAATACTACGGCTTCCCCTGGCGGGCGCCTCACGAATCTCCTGAAAACACTTATTTGTCCAATAAGTTAAAATATCATCTTTACTACCAGGCATTGAATGAATGCTTTACTTTTGCCAGGGAATACGGGAAAAGCAAAGGGATGAACGTCCGTTGTTATGTCCCCACCCATTCCCTGGTCAACTACTCCTCGTGGCAGATTATAAGTCCCGAAGCCAGCCTGGCCTCTTTATCCTGTGTCGATGGTTATATCGCACAGGTCTGGACAGGTACTTCCAGGGAGGCGACTTTTTTTAACGGTCTCCGGAAAGAACGTGTGTTTGAAAATGCATACCTGGAGTACGGATCCATGGAATCGATGACCGAACCGACCGGAAGGAAAATGTTCTTCCTGACCGATCCGATCGAAGACTGGCCAAGGGACTGGGCCGATTACAAGAA
Organism: uncultured Prolixibacteraceae bacterium; assembly: GCA_964584045.1. GTDB lineage: Bacteria > Bacteroidota > Bacteroidia > Bacteroidales > Prolixibacteraceae > JBCFBK01. Next base: position 8,554 of record CAZOYZ010000031.1, read on the forward strand.
AAATTATCAGGCCACTTTCACAGCCCAGTTGCTCTATCCCAAAATAGCTGATTATGAGGTAATGCCCTGGCCCGACCGGATTTACCAGGGCTTATACCGTACCAGCGCCGACAGCGAAGAGAAGCAGCGGATCCCGCGTTTCTATTCCACTCAAATGCAGGTGATGATCAATTCGCTGAATGAGATGCCTGTATCAGAAAATAGGTTAAACGGATCGGCGGGGATTGGCGTACTGATGTCCAACTCGCTGATGTTCCAGCGGTTTCCGACACACAACGGATATGAAGATCCGCAGTTTTCCAATTTCTACGGGCAGACGCTTCCTTTGCTGAAAAGAGGCGTTCCGGTGAAAACCGTGCATATTGAAAATGTGTCTTATCCTGCAACATGGAAAGAAGTGAGAATCCTGATCATGTCTTATTCCAACATGAAGCCTCTCGATCCCGACGCCCATACCCATATTGCCGATTGGGTCAAAAAAGGCGGGATCCTGGTCTATTGCGGAAGGGACAACGATCCTTTTCAATCTGTACGGGAATGGTGGAATACGAATGGCAACAGTTTTAAGGCGCCATCCGCACATCTGTTCCGGCAGTTAGGTTTGGACAATCCCGCAGGTGAAGGCGAATTCCAGGTCGGGAAGGGAAAAGTCTGTATTATTCGTCAGGATCCCAAGGAATTCGTTCTTGAAGCGAACCACGATGCGAATTTCGTCAGGATCATCGGGAAGCTGTATGAGGAAGCCACTCACGATAAACTTGAATTCAAAAACCATTTTTACCTGAGCCGGGGTCCCTATGAGATCATCTCGGTCATGGACGAGAGTGTGAATCAAGAACCTTACGTGATCAGGGGTAAGCTTATCGATCTTTTTGACCCGGAAATTCCTGTATTGTACCAAAAAGAAGTCCGGCCCGGTGAACAGGCTTTCCTTTTTAATATCGGCAAGGTAAAAGCGGGGAAACCACAGGTTCTTGCGACCGCGGGACGGGTGTACGATGAAAAAATCAGTGAAAACCAATATACGTTTACGGTCAAAAGCCCGGTGAGCACGACCAATGTCATGCGTGTGCTTTTACCATCTGAAGCCAGGAACGTAAGCATCACGGATGCACAGGGCAGCACGCTCCGTGATGCAAGGCATACATGGGATGAAAAAAGCAGGACCTGCTTTATGAGCTTTGAAAATAACCCCGATGGAGTGAGGGTGACGCTTGACTGGTGATTTTATCTTAAAAGAGAAGCGTCATCTGTTAAAGCTACCTCACTACCCTTTTTCGGTAGTTGCGGGGGGAGAGGCCCATTTTCTTCTGAAAGTCCTTCGAAAAATAATAGGGATCGGAGTAGCCCATCATAAAGGAGATCTCTTTGATCTTCAGTTTGCTGAAGTCAAGGTACTCACAGGCCTTGCTGATCTTCAGATGGGAGAAATAGCTCAGCGGACTGTACCCTGTCCTGGCCCGGAAGATCGAAGCGAGATAGGAAGGGGAGTAGCCGGCCTCTTCGGCGATCTCGTCAAGCGCTAATTTGTGGCTGATGTTTTGCTCCATGAACCGGATGGCCCTGGCAATCCCGGGATTTTGCTCTTCCATCAGATCATCGCTCGTTCTGCTGGCATAGATGAATGTAGCCAGCAGATGGCCGAAACACAGGTTAATATAAAGATAATTGGCATTGAAAAATCCCCTGGTGAGGTTGTTGAACAACTCATCGAAAAGCATGACCCGGTTAGCTACCATGTTGTTGACAGAAGGAATGAGATCGCGTACGACCGTGAAATCCTTTTCCATGATCCGGCTCTTCTCCCCGTTAAACTTACAGGTCAGGAAGATGGACGGATCGGTCGGGCCGGTCTGGATTTTAAAAATGAAACCCTGAGGAATAATGCAGTACTGATTTTGACCAAAGGGAACAAGGTCGTTGGAAATTTGAAGGATGCCCCCTCCTTTGGTACAGTAGATCAATAAATGATCTTCGAGTTTGATCTGCTCCGACCATAAGGTATCATGCCTTACCAGAATTTCAGCCAGTTCACGGAGATAAAGATCTTTCGTGAGCGGATCGGTTTTTTGTTCTTCGATCAGGTAATCCGGGATTTTACTGAAGCGTTTCTTGATGATCATACCGGGAAATTTTCACGAAAGTAATATATTACATCTTTATCACAAAAAATACTATTTTTTAAAAACGAATTAGACGATACTTTTGAGGATAATTTCAAAAAAGCCAATACGATGAATGAACTTTTAACCAAACTGGCCGAGTGCATTGAATTCGGCAAGATAAACCTGGCCTCCCCTTATCCGCCTCAGATGAAAGGCCAGGAAGGAGCTGATGAAATTACCCGTCGCGCCCTGGATGAAGGCGTTAACCCGCAGGATGTGTTGTCAAAGGGCCTGATGCCGGGTATGGAACGCGTCGGGATCAAATTTCGTGAAAACAAAGTGTTTGTTCCGCAGGTGCTGATGTCGGCCAAAGCGATGGGTACAGCCATGCTTCACCTGAAGCCGCACTTTCTGTCTGGTGCAGCCAAACAAAAAGGGACGTTTATTATTGGAACAGTCCTGGGCGATCTTCATGACATTGGGAAGAACCTGGTTGGTATGATGGTAGAAGGCAGCGGGTACAAGGTCGTTGACCTGGGAACCGATGTCAGCTCCGAAAAATTCATTGCGGCTTTACAGGAGAATCCCGGGGCCGTGATCGGTTTGTCAGCCCTGCTTACCACCACGATGGTCAACATGCAGCGGATCACCGAGGAGGTGAAGAAAGCAGTTCCCGGCACGCTTGTGGTTATTGGCGGGGCGCCGGTAAATAATGATTTTTGCGTGAAGATCGGTGCTGACCATTATTCTGCAGATCCTCAGGGTTTGGTGGAATTCTTAAACAGGAAGATTGCCTGAACCGGCATTCGCGCGGGAGCGGGAATCTCCGTAGAAAGATTCCTGCCTGCGCAGGAAAGAACTTTGAAACAAGAAATGCATGAATGGATTAGCATTACTGGAGCGGGCTTTCAGGCTGGAAGAAACTGAGCGTGCCCCATGGGTTCCCTTTGTAGGTGTTCATGGCGGCAAGCTGATCGGTGTGGATGCGGAAGCCTATCTTAAATCTTCAAAAAATATTGTTGACGGGATCACCAAAGCGGTTGAACTCTATCGGCCTGACGGCATTCCTGTTCTTTTCGACCTTCAGACGGAGGCGGAGATCCTGGGCTGCAAGCTGGCCTGGAGCAGGGAGAATCCTCCTGCAGTGATATCCCATCCGCTGGCTGAAGGAGTGGAGCTGAACCAACTGCGGATCCCCGGAAAAGAAGACGGACGTATACCCGTTGAACTGGAAGCGGTTGCTGTATTAAGGAAAAAGTTTCCTGATCTGGCCTTGTACGGACTGATCACAGGACCTTTTACCCTGGCTCTGCACCTGATGGGGACCGATATTTTTATGAAGATGTTTGAAGATCCGGAACGGGTGAATGAAGTGATGAGCTTCTGCACAAAGGTAGGGATCCGGCGTGCCGGTATGCTGCTCGATGCAGGTTGTGATGTGATCGCAATCGTCGATCCGATGACGAGCCAGATCGATCCGGATTCCTTTACGACCTTCGTCAGTCCGTATGCTGCCATGATCTTTGATTTTGTAAGGTCCGGGAAAAAATACAGCTCCTTTTTCGTATGCGGCCACGCCCAACAGAACATTGAGGTGATGTGCGACTGCGGTCCTGACAATATTTCGATCGACGAAAATATCCCGCTGGAGTATGTCAGGGAGATTGCATTGGGTAAAGGGATCAGTTTTGGAGGTAATCTCAGGCTGACCAGTGTGTTGCTTCTGGGCAATGAGAGGGATTCCAAAAAAGAGGCGGTGACCTGTCTTGATCTGGGCGGGAAGAGAGGTTTCATCCTCGCTCCGGGTTGCGACCTGCCCATGGAAACGCCCGAACACAACCTTCAGGCGGTGACCGCTATGGTGTATGACGAATATGAACGGCAGGTGGTCCGCGAGATGAAGCACACTTCTTCGCTTAAGCCGCTCGATCTGAAAGGTCATTGGGTGGAGGGGAAAGTGGTCATCGATATCATCACCCTCGACTCCTCCTCGTGCGCCCCCTGCCAGTATATGATGGAAGCGGTGCAACAGGCTTCAGTCGGTTTTGGGGATAACGTGATCATCCACGAACATAAGATCAAGGAAAAAGACGGTATCCGGATGATGTTGTCCCTGGGTGTGCATAATGTGCCGACAACCTGCATGAATGGCGTGGTGAAATTTGTCAGCCATATCCCGCCAAAGCAGGAAATTGTTAAAGCCATTGAAGGAGCATTGGATGAATCCTGCCGATGACTGCATTCCTGCGGAAGCAGGAACCTTTTGGAACTGAGATTCCTGCTTCCGCAGAAAGGAAAAGATACAGAATATGAGTATTCCCCTTTATCTGATAACAGGCTTTTTAGGAAGCGGCAAGACCTCCTTCCTGAAGTATTTCCTTCAGCAAAATGAGGGGGAAAGGGGGAAACTGGCGGTGATCCAGAATGAATTCTCTCCGGTCAGTATCGACGGGAAGGAAATTCAGCAGATGGGCGATTACCGAATTCTCGAAGTGAATAACGGGTCGGTCTTTTGCGTATGTTTGCTGGGATCGTTTGTGAAGTCGCTTGCGGCATTTATTGAAGATGTCAAACCAGACGGACTGATCATGGAGGCGTCGGGAATGTCCGACCCCATATCGATCGGGCAGATCCTTCAGGCCGAATCCTTGAAGGAAAAGGTTTATCTGGCTCATGTCTGGTCGGTTGTGGATGCCCGCAATTTTTCGCGGACCGCCTTCTTACGGAACCGGATCCTGCGTCAGCTGCGGATTGCTGATACCATCATTATCAACAAGACTGACCTGGCAGGGGAGGGAACGGGAACCGTCATTGACGAGGTGAAACGGATCAATCCTTTTGCACGGATCGTTCCTGCGGTATATGCCCAGGTGAATATTCAGGACCTGAAAAAAGCGCTGAACCTGTTCCCGGCACCTGCGGGAGAAGAAAAGCAGAGTACCCGCCCCGACCTGGAATCGGTGGTGATCAAGACCAGCAGGGAAATTGACCTGGAAAAACTGAACGCTTTTACCGGTAAGATCAAAGATCAAAATATCCGTTGTAAAGGTTACGTGAAGATAAGGGGCGGACAGTTTGTATTTTTACAGGGTGTTTATGATGAGTTCTCCGTTAGACCGGCGCCCGGACCCACCGGGATTACCGAGTTCGTGGTACTGGGCAGATTTGAAGGACAGAGTATGCAGACATTATTTGAAACTTATTGCAGTCAATGATAAAGGAATTTGCATTTTGTTTTAGTGACCTGGTGATTGACCGTGAAGAAATGGAGTCGGTCATGGGCTTCCCCGGCGGTTGCCCGGAACCCTTTAAGGCCTGGTTGGATGAGGTTCTGCGGTTTGCAGAAGGCTTGTCCGATATTCGTGCGGCTTATCTGATCGTTGATGAGGTTGACATGAGCCGGAACGGAGCTTCGCTTTTTGCAGGAGGTGTTGAACTCCGCGTGGGGAAAACAATCAGGAAAGAGATCAGGGGCAGCAGCCAGATCGCCTTTTTTATCTGTACGGCAGGAGCGCGTATCTGCTCGAAAGCAAAGGAACTGATGAACGGGGAGAACGCGGCCCTGGGTTACCTGTACGATATGGCCGGTTCTTTCATCGCCGAAGCGTGCGCCGACCAGATGCAGCAGATCCTTGCCCGTGAGCTTGCCGCCTCCGGGCAAAAGATCACGAACCGGTACAGTCCGGGTTATTGCCAGTGGCCTGTATCCGGCCAGCAGGCTTTATTTTCCCTTTTTCAGGGAAGAACATGCGGGGTCACCCTTACGCCTTCATCCCTGATGGTGCCTGCAAAGTCGGTCAGCGGGCTGATCGGGATCGGAAAAGACGTGCACTACCGGGAATACCAGTGTGAGCTTTGCTCCATGAAGAACTGCACCTACCGAAAGCATTCTGAAGTCCAGGCTTAACATCGTACAAACATGCGTTTCAGACATTCGGCGAAGCAGGTTATCAATAGTTAATAGCAACAGACCTTGGTTGACGGGATCAATGTTTTTCGTCAGTCTTCACGAGGTGCATGGTCATTCCTCCTCCTGGTGACAGCCTCAGTGTGATTTTATCGTCTGCAGTAATCTTCATCAGCTGCTTTTTAACCAGGTTAGGGTTGTTTTCGCTTTCAGGGCCGTCGGACCAGATTTCAGCATCATATTTCCCGGAAGACAGGAAATCGAACGAGACAGTGACTTCCCGGGGCTGATGGTCAGTCAGCGATCCAATAAACCAGTCATTTCTTTTTCGCCGTGCAATAGTTACCGCTTCGGGAACAACAGCATCGAGCACTTTTGTTTCATCCCAGGCCGAAGGCACTTTGCAGATAAAATCAAAGCCGGGCTGACCCTCATAAGCTTCCGGATAGTCGCAGACCAAACTCAGATAGCTTTCAAGCACAACATACATACCCAACATATGGCACCGGGTTCCCATGCAAAAGGGATATTCGTTCCGGCTTACGAACTGATCTTCGTTTACAGCTCTGAATCCGCCCAGATGATAATCGGTCGCACCGGCGAGGAGCCTGGTAAATACAATATTCAGATCATGGTCAGGGGTTACTTTTTTATCCCATTTATTGACTTCGTAATTTAAAGTTCCTTCGCGGGTAAATTCGTTGGGATAGGTGCGGTGCATTCCGGTAGGCTTGTATGCCCCGTGAAACTGGATGTGCAAATGGTGTGCCGCGGCCTTTTGAAGGATCTCATTCTGAATGTTTACCATTTCCTGGTCATCACGATCCATAAAATCGACCATTAATCCTGTAACACCCCATTTTTCATAAAGTGTGAAAGCTTCCTCCAGCTTTGGATACAGAGCAGCCCAGTGTACCCAGAGCCGGATTCCAACTCCTTTTGACCGGGCATAGTCACAGACCTGCTGCATGTCGAGCCCGTCAACCGGACGGGTCACATCCACGTCAGTACCCGGCTGGTATCCTGAACCATTATTGCGATACCATTCATGTCCGCCGTATTCCACCACCGAATGATATTCGATCCCGTTCCGGGCGCAAAAATCGATGTAATATTTATTTGTCTCAAAGTTATTCCCTTTGGTCACTGCCGGATCTTTAACCACAGTCCCGTTCCACCAGGGCCAGGTTGCTTTTCCGGGTTTAATCCAGGACAAGTCTTTTATTTGACACGGTTCGTTCAGGCTGGTGATGATGTTTGATTCAAGCAGATCACCGATGCAGTCACCGATCAGCAGAACCCGCCACGGACTTTGATGAGGAAGTGATGCTTTTACTTTGATCTGATCCTGTCCCGGAAGCGGCGATAACCTGCTTTCCAGCCTGTCATCCTGTTTTGTCAGGTACATGCCGGCATAATCATTAAGTGCCGCTTCAGTGACTGCCATGTAAACTCCCTGGTAATCCAATAAAACAGGCATGTCCATCAGAGTATCCTCCCTGAGTTCTTCAAAAGGCGTCTCTGTATAGAGACCCTCGTGTGAAGTAGTGTAATTGGGGAGCAGTAACGCCAGGACTTTTGGATTTCCTTTAATTCGGATCGTTGTTCTTTCTTCTGTCAGCGTGAAATAGTTCCATTTTTTCTGTTCCGGAAAAGCATACCTGAATGCAAGCCCGTCATTATAGACCCTTACCACCAGGTTAACCTGCCTGTGCAGCGAATCTCTTCCCAGCAAAGGGATGGTCATTTCATTACAAAAATTTCTGACCGTCTTTGCTTTTCCCACCACCAGTTCATAAGTTTCATCAATTTCCCTGAAAGCGGGTTTCTGAAGGATTACGTGATGGCCAAATTCCCCTGATTCTTTAAAATCAAGGCTCAACCCGGATTCTTCAATGAGCGTTTTTTCCTTGTAGATCACGGAATAGGAGATGGACCGGCCGGTATGCCGGAACGAAAAAATCAGATGTCCGTCAGGCGATGAAAGCCGGACAGGATCAGCTTTCTGAAGGGAGCATTGCGTTAGAATACCCAACCCAAGAAAGGAAAAAATGGCTATGCCGGTCAAATATAAACAGATTTGATTTTTCATTTATTTTTCCCAGTATATGTTTGCCCGTTTACAATCTTCAGAATTTGTTCCGATATAAACATTGAAATCGCCGGTTTCCCAAACATAATCCAAGTTGCTGTTAAAGAACTTCAATTCTTCAGGGGATATTGCAAAGGTTACGTTTTGGCTCTCTCCGCTTTTCAGGCTGATCTTTTTGAACCCTTTCAGCTCTTTTACCGGGCGTGATACAGAGGCCGCGGGATCGTTCAGGTACAATTGCACCACTTCCTCTCCATCCCGGCTGCCTGTGTTTGTGACGGTTACAGAAGCCATTAATGTGTCGTTACCTGTCAGTTTCGTTTTACTTAATTCAATATCTGAGTAAGAAAATGCGGTGTAGCTAAGTCCGTAACCAAAGGGGAACAGCGGATCGTTGGGTAAGTCGAGATACCTGGAGGTGTAGGGGTCATCAGGAGTATAGGGCCGTCCGGTATTTTTGTGATTGTAGTAGACCGGGATCTGTCCCACACTGCGGGGAAATGTGACCGTTAGTTTCCCGGACGGGTTGTAATCGCCAAACAAAACATCGGCAATGGCATTTCCGGCTTCAATACCCCCGTGCCAGGCTTCGAGTATGGCATTCACCTGTTCATTTTCCCAAACCAGTGTAAGCGGACGGCCGTTTACAAGAACCAGAACCACGGGTTTACCAAGTCCGAGCAATTGGGCAAGCAGTCTGCGCTGACATTCCGGGATGCTGATATCGGCACGGCAGGAAGCCTCGCCTGACCAGTTATTTGGCTCACCCAAAACAGCAATCACCACATCCGATTTTCGGGCTGTTTGAACGGCCTCTTCCAGCAGTTTTGCCGCCAGAACCGGATCGGGTTTTATCTCACGTTTGGCATACACCCGGTAAGCATTCAGCAGGTAATAATCTTCGGTGAATTCAGAACCTTTGGCATACACCAGCCGGGCTTGTTCTCCAACGGCGTTTTTTATTCCCTCAAAAACAGAAACAACATGCGTGGTATCGTCCCAGAATGCCCAGGTGCCGTGTAATTCTGCCTTTACTTTTGCCAAAGGCCCGATCACCGCGATCGTACCTTCTTTCCTGAGAGGAAGGACCTGACGCTCATTTTTCAGCAAAACCATTGACTGCCGGGCAATCTCCCGGGCCGCCTCTTTGTTCTCTTTTGACAGGACTACTTTTTCTTTCCGTTCATCATCGAAATACTGAAACGGATCACTGAACAGTCCGAGTTTGTATTTTGCTTCAAGAATGCGGCGGCATGCCCGGTCGATTTCCTGTTGGGTGACTTTTCCTTCTTTCAACGATTTCTCAAGCGTTCCGATAAAGCCTTCGCCAACCATATCCATATCAACCCCGGCTTTCAGCGCCAGTACCGATACTTCCTGCAAGTCACCCATCCCGTGCTTGATCATTTCGTTGATGGCGGTAAAGTCGGTAACCACGAATCCGTCAAATCCCCACTGATTACGCAACAGGTCGCTGAGCAGCCATTTGTTCCCGGTTGCCGGGATCCCGTCCACCAGATTAAAAGAAGTCATCACACTTCCGGCTCCTTCGTCAATGGCGGCCTTATAAGGAGGCAGGTAGTCCTGATACATCGACAACCGGCTCATGTCCACCGTGTTGTAATCCCTTCCGGCGACAACAGCACCATATAGCGCAAAATGCTTGACACAGGCCATGATCGTGTTTTTTTTTGAGAGGTCGTCTCCCTGATAGCCTCGCACATAAGCTCTGGCTATTTGGGAACCCAGCCACGGGTCTTCTCCGCCGCCCTCGGCAATCCTTCCCCAACGCGGGTCACGGCAAATATCGACCATGGGCGAATAGGTCCAGTTAATTCCGATCGTACTGGCTTCGGAAGCCGCAATGCGGGCGCTTTTTTCAATCAGGTCCATATCCCACATGCACGACATGGCCAGGGGAATGGGAAAGGTTGTATAACACCCGTGGATGATGTCGCGTCCCGAAAGTAACGGGATCTTCAGACGTGACTCGTTTACGGCAATTTCCTGGTCCTTTTTGCTTCCTGAGGCCCCGATCAATCCTTTGCGGATCAGCTCAGGCATTCCGTCCCCTGCCGAGATCACCGGCGAACTGCCGGCACCTGATGAGAGGTTGAGCTGACCGAGTTTTTCGTACAAAGTCATTTTTCCCATTAAATCATCAATGAAAGTATCCATTTCTGATTTTGGCCTGCAGCTATTAAACAGCAGTAAAAAAAATCCTGCCAGCAAGATCAAATATGCTTTTTTAATTTTCTTCATTTTTTTCTTTTAAAAGGTCCGTTCTATTCATTCACAGTCTTTCATTTTCCTGGTATTTTCTGCCAGTGAATCATTATTTTATCAGTAGTTAAGGGAAGGCTGACCGCTTTTTGACCGGCAGTAATTTGCGGTTCCGGTGCCGGATCATAGTAATCCGGCCAGATCTTTGCAAGGTGCTCCAGTGGGTCCAGGATTTTTTCGCTGACTTCGCAAAGTGGCTCGTTTCTTTCATTTACCGACAAACTTTCAAGGTTTTCGGGGAATCCATGCAGGATCAGTCGAACGTGTTTAAATTTCGATCTGTAATTTCCTTCCTGAGTTTCAATGGTTATTGATTTTCCTCCCGGATTGAATTCAATTTCGCGTTTGCAGCAGGAACCCTGAAGATAGCCGAAACTTTCGCCATCGTCTTCGTAGTACACGAATCGGTTAATTTCAGTGCCGTACCAGACATGCACCATCAGGGTGTCTGCCGGTTTATCTTTTGTCGATTGAACAAGGCTTTGCATGGGAATAATGGAAGAAGCCTTTACATACAGGGGAATCCGGTAGCCGGGACAGTCGGCTGAAAACTCTTTCTTCCCGGCAATTTTCTCGTCATTGAACAGGTTGTACCACTCGCCTTCCGGCAGGTACACCATTTTGCTCTTGTCCTGCGTGGTAACCGGGACAACAAGAATGGCATCGCCAAACAGGAACTGGTACTGGTACAACAGGCTATAGATCTTATCGTCGAACGGATCATTAATACAAAGGCTACGTGCAACGGGCATCCCGGTTTGCGAAGCTTCATAGAATTTTGAATAAATATAGGGGAGCAACCGGTACCTGAACCCGATCCAGGTTTTAGAAATGGCTTCATTCTCTTCTCCATAACTCCACGGCTCGTTGGCGGGGGCCGAATAACCTTTGTGATTGCGCAGGTATGGCGAAAAAACTCCTACCTGGATCCAACGTCTGTAAAGGTCTTTGTTTCCATCGCCGATATAACCGCCCAGATCCGGGCCGACAAATGGAACTCCTGACAGTCCCATTTGGCTGTTGAGCAACACACCGTTGAGCAGGCCCTCATCGCTCGCAGTATTGTCGCCGCTCCAAACTGCCGCATAGCGCTGAACACCTGCAAAAGCTGAACGGGTAAGCACAAAGGGGCGTATCCCGTTACGGAGAGCAGCTTCATGGCTGCTTCGTGCCATCTGAAAACCGTAAACATTTTTTGCTTCAAGCGAACCGGCCTTTCTTCCGTCGAAATCAAAGACCAGGTTTTCAGGCAGATAACTTCCCCCGATCGCAGGCTCGTTCATGTCGTTCCAGTAACCGCGGATCCCGTTATCCTTCATCCATCTCATCTTGTTTATCCACCATTCCCTTGCTTTTGGGTTGGTATAATCGGGCAGGTAACAACGCAGGGGAGCGATTTCAGTTTCGAACAGGCTTCCGTCGGCCTGTTTGATGAAAATATCATTTTTCAATCCGTCCTGATACGATTCATAAGTAGAATCGATCTTTACGCCCGGATAAACCGATGCAGTGAGCTCGATGTTCATCCCGGCGAGTTTGGCTGCCATGCCCGGCATATCGGGGAAACGGCTTTTGTTTACCCTAAAAGGCTGATATCCCAGTTGATAGTCGGCATCCAGAACGATACCATCGATGGGAATTTGTTTCCTTCGGAAAGTTTCGGCAATCCATTCAACCTGGTCCTGCGGATAGTAGGAACACCGGCTTTGGTGGTACCCGATGCTCCAGAGTGGCGGCAGTTGGATCCTCCCTGTGAGTGAGGTATAGCATTCGATTACTTTTTCAACCGATTCGCCGTACATGAAAAAATAGTCGGCATCGCCGCCTTCCATGGTCACTGAAGTATAACAAGGAGTTGACAGACCAAAGTTGAAGAACGATTTAAAACTGTTATTGAAGAACATGCCATATACCTGATTGTGATGGACCCCGATGTAAAACGGGATGCTG
>CAZOYZ010000032.1:0-8361 GCA_964584045.1 uncultured Prolixibacteraceae bacterium
TTTTTTTATGATCGTCATCGCGTATTTATTCGAACATGTCGCGCATTTTTTCAAAGAAGTTCTTGTCGCCCGCACCGGGGGTTTGCTGAAAGTTGGGCGATTGCTGCAGTTTTTCAAGCATCTTCTTTTCGTCAGGGGTGATCTTTTTGGGTATCCAGGCATGAATACGTACCAGCAGATCTCCTTTCCCGTATCCGTTGATGTCGGGCAGTCCTTTTCCCCTTAAACGCAGGATCTTTTCAGGTTGCGTGCCTGGTTCGATCTTCACTTTTACCTTACTGTCAACCGTCGGGATTTCGGAAGTGGTACCCAGAATAAAATCGGGCATATTGATAAAGAGATTGTATATCAAATTATTCCCGTCGCGGATCAGATCAGGGTGCGACTCTTCCTGGATCACTACCAATAAGTCGCCGTTAACTCCTCCGTGCCGTCCTGCATTCCCTTTCCCGGAGACATTCAGTTGCATGCCTTCTCCGACGCCGGCAGGTATTTTGACGTTGACCACTTCCTCTCCGCGAACGACTCCTTCTCCGCTGCAGTTGGTACATTTATTCCGGATCACCTGGCCTTCGCCGTTACAGGTCGGGCAGGTGGTCGTTGTTTGCATCTGTCCGAGCAACGTGTTGGTGATGCGTGTCACGTGTCCGCTGCCATGACAGGTGGTACAGGTGGTGTAATCGGAACCTCCGGCAGCTCCTGTGCCGTGACAAACATCACACCCGACATATTTTTTGAGCTTCAGCTTTTTCTCAGCGCCCTTGTCAATTTCGTTCAATGTAAGCATGACCTTTACCCGCAAATCAGAACCACGGTGTACGCGCCTTCCCTGGCTCTGACCGCGTGAGCTTCCGAAGCCGCCAAAGCTGCTGAACCCGCTGCCAAACCCACCGCCAAAAATGTCGCCGAACATGGAGAAGATGTCGTCCATCGACATATCGTGCTGGCTAAAGCCACTGCCCGCTCCGCCCATCCCGGCATGGCCAAACTGGTCATAGCGTTGCTTCTTTTGAGGATTACTCAATACTTCATACGCTTCGGCAGCTTCCTTGAATTTTTCTTCCGCTTCCTTGTCGCCCGGATTTTTATCCGGATGATACTGGATTGCCTTTTTCCGGTAAGCTTTTTTTATATCTTCAGCGGTTGCATCCTTACTCACACCCAATACTTCGTAATAATCTCTTTTTGCCATGCTTTTCCCGTATTTTCTTCAGGTTATTCACCAATGACTACCTTGGCAAAACGAATAACCTTGTCATTCAGCAAGTATCCTTTCTGGATCACGTCAATTATTTTCCCTTTTAACTCTTCGGCAGGAGCCGGGATCTTGGTAACGGCGTCATGAAGATCAGTGTCAAGAACCATTCCTTTTGCATCGATCTCCTTGATGCCGTTTTGCTTCAAAAACTCCTGAAATTTATTATAGATCAGCGTCGCTCCCTGTTTAAACGGATTTTCATCTTCAACTTCACTGAAAGCAGCGAGCGCACGCTCAAGATCATCGATCACGGGAAGAATATTGGTTAATACCGCTTCCCCCCCCGATTTGAGCAGTTCCATCTTTTCTTTTAACGTGCGTTTCCGGTAGTTGTCAAATTCCGCCTGCAACCGGAGATGCTTATCCCTGATGTCTGCTATTTCTTCTTCCAGTTTCTCTATTTGTTCATGAGCCTTGTCCTTTTTGGACTTTTTTTCCTCTTTTTTTTCAGCAGTTTTTTCCGGAGCAGGTTCTTCCTGCGTCTGAGTGGCCGTTTCTTTTACTTCTTCGGCATGTTGTTCCTGTTCGTTCATTTTTTTTTCTTCTGCCATTTTAACTGAAATTTTTATATTAGACGGATCAATCACTTACAAAAAATCTGCCATGCTCAAATAAAGGACAAATTGGCACTTCCTGTTTTAATTGGGTGACAAAATTATAAAAAAGAAAAGGCAGTACGCCCGTACTGCCCTGAAATATCCTTTTTTATCGTCTCATTTCAGTAATCGTTCAAGTTTTTGTTCCAAATCTGCTCCCTTCAGGTTTTTGGCCACGATGATCCCGTTCCCGTCGATCAGAAAATTACCGGGAATGCTGCGTACGCCATAAACGGCGGCATACCTGGACGACCAGCCTTTAAGGTCGCTCACGTGGTTTTCCCATACAAGCCCGTCGTCTTTTATCGCCCTTTCCCAATCTGCTTTTGTTTTGTCGAGTGATACCCCAAAAACAGTAAAACCCTCGCCGTTTTTGAAACTTTTATCTTTATACTTTTTGTAGGCCGCAACCACATGGGGGTTTTCTCTTCTGCACGGCGGGCACCATGCAGCCCAAAAGTCGATTAAGACCATTTTCCCTTTTAACGAGGATAGTTTCAATTCTTCTCCGCCCAGTGATTTTTCTGCAATCTCAGGGGCCTTATCACCAACTTCCGTTCCTGTCTGCACGTTTCCTGCCTTCCCCGGAGCTGAAAGGCCCGTGATCAACAGTAAGGCCATCATTATTTTTCCTGTTCGCTTCATTTCTCCTTATTTAGATTAATTCCGGACAAGTATACGAAAAATCGGGAAATTGTCAAAATGGCTAAACGGAGACCGGAAAATAAAAATGGATATCGGTCGTATTTAATAGGCAGCCGGATCTTTTTAAAAAGGATTGATTCTGGAATCTTCCCTTCTCCGTTCTCCTGTTTCCGTGTTCCTTAGTCGATTCGTTTGATATCGGCGCCGATCGCCCGAAGCCGGAGGTCAATCTGTTCGTATCCCCGGTCGATTTGCTCCACGTTGAAGATTTTGCTGGTTCCCTGGGCAGAAAGGGCCGCAATGAGTAGGGCGACTCCTGCCCTTATGTCGGGTGAGGTCATGGTGGTTCCGCGAAGCTGGTGTTTCCGGTTTAGTCCGATCACGGTAGCCCGGTGCGGGTCGCACAAGATGATCTGCGCTCCCATGTCGATCAGCTTGTCGACGAAAAAGAGCCTGCTCTCGAACATTTTCTGATGGATCAGAACGGTACCTTTTGCCTGGGTGGCAACGACCAGGAAAATACTGAGCAGGTCGGGAGTCAGTCCGGGCCAGATGGCATCGGCGATGATCATGATCGATCCGTCGATGAATGTTTCGATCACGTATTCATCCTGGAGTGGGATAAAGATGTCATCATCCCTGATCTCCAGCCGGATCCCCAGTTTCCTGAATGAGTCGGGTATGATTCCCAGGTGCCGCACCCCGGCACGGGGGATCGTGATTTCAGAACCGGTCATGGCTGCAAGTCCGATAAAACTGCCTACTTCGATCATATCGGGTAAGATCCGGTGAGAACATCCTGAGAGAGAACTAACCCCTTCGACATACAAAAGATTTGATCCGATACCGCTTATCTTCGCACCCATCGCGACAAGCATCCCGGAAAGTTGCTGGAGATAGGGCTCACAGGCTGCATTGTAGATCGTTGTTTTTCCTTCGGCGAGAACAGCAGCCATCAGGATGTTGGCTGTTCCGGTCACAGAGGCCTCTTCCAGTAACATGTAATTGCCGGTCAGCTTGCCGGCCGTGACGGCATATGCATTTTTACGAAGATCAAACTCGAACCGGGCTCCTAGTTTTTGCAGACCGATGAAGTGGGTATCCAACCGGCGGCGTCCGATTTTGTCGCCGCCCGGCTGAGGGATGAAGGCATTTCCGAAACGGGCGACAAGGGGGCCGACAATCATAATGGACCCGCGGAGGCTGGTAGCCTGACGGGCGAATTTTTCAGTCTGCATATGCGAAAGGTCCAGTTCATCTGCCTGGAAGGTAAAACTGCCTTTTTCAAGCCGCTGTACTTTTACACCCAAATCGGTAAGAATCCCGATCAGCTTCAATACATCGCTGATCTCAGGGATATTGGTGATCGTCACCTTTTCGGGGGTCAGGAGCGTGGCGCATATGACCTCGAGCGCTTCGTTTTTTGCTCCCTGGGGTTCAAGAGCGCCTTGTAATCTTTTTCCTCCTTCAATTTGAAATGTTGCCATCCCGGAGTAAATGGGTTAATCGTTTTTGCGAAACTGCTTTTTGGGGACCCGCGGTCCGACGTTCTTTTTACGGTTTCTGAAAAGGATGTCCTTGGTTTCTGTCAGATCAAGATCTGAACGTTTGATCTGCCCGTGCGAAAGATGCTCCAGATCCGCATAGATCTTTTCATCATCGACCGTATCCTTGTTCCAAACGAGATAACTTTTTTTCATATGATTGGCCAGCAACTTGATCAGCACTTCCTTTTCCTCTCCATTTTCAAATGAAGCGGCCTTTGTCACCAGCGATTCCATAATTTTTCCATAATGACGGAGCCTGATTTTTCCGAAATCATAAGGTATTCTTCCCGGTGGTTCATTGAATGTTTCCCTTTTGGGAGGTTCGTAGGGATAATCAATGTCAAGCTGAAAGTCGGACATAATCGCCAGATGATCCCACAGTTTATGTTTGAAATCATTAATATCGCGAAGATACGGGTACATGTTGCCCATAATATCAATGATCGTCCTTGCTGCCCGGTTTCTTTCTTCCCTGTCTTCAATCGTCATGATATGGTCAACCATATTCTGAAGATTCCGGCCATATTCAGGCAGGGGTAATTTCTTGCGGTTTGAATTGTAATCCATTTAAAAAAATATTAGAGTTTTCAGTGAATAATCCTGAGTTTCGCGAATTTCAGTAATAATTGTTTTTGTCCGGTATTGCGAAAAAAAACCGTCGCTTTCAGATTAGGGAATAAACCTTCCACCTGCAGTACTTTCCCTTGCCCGAAGCGTTGATGTTCCACAATCATTCCTGCCTGTATCTCGCGCGGGTCGTCCCCGTCAAAATTTTGGTTTTGTTTTTTTGCCTCCCGTAATTTTGCCAACTTCTCGGTCATCGTCTGCTGATGTTCGAGCAGGGGATGTTTCGCGACAGGACCCGCCGCACTCCCTGAAAAACTTTGCATCGGGTGAACTGCGGGAGTTTCGTCTTCAAAATTGTATTCATTTTCTTCAGGCATATCCAGGTATCGCTGATCAATCTCCGCGATAAACCGGCTTGGATTGCAAAAATCCAGTTTTCCCCACCGGTAGCGTTGTTTCGCAAAACTAAGAAAGGCATTTTCTTCTGCTCTGGTCAATGCCACATAAAATAAACGACGTTCTTCTTCAAAAGATTCGATGGTCGGAGTACTTCCCGCCGATAAAGACGGGAACAGGTTTTCTTCCAGTCCAACAATAAAGACATTTTTAAATTCCAATCCTTTGGATGAATGAACCGTCATGAGGGTGACCTTGTCACGGTCTTCTTCCTTGTCTGAGTCCTGGTCAGTCAGTAATGCCACATCCTGCATAAAGGCTGCAAGCGTAGCGGGTGATCCTTGTTCCCGCGCATTGATCGTGAACTCCTGGATACCGTTCAGCAATTCCTGGATATTTTCAAAACGGCTTAATCCTTCCGGAGTCTGATCCCTGTACAAATCCTTTATTAATCCGGTTTGCGTGGCGATGGCACCGGCGAGTTCGTACGCATCGGACGCAGATGTTGCACCGGCAAACTGGTTGATTAGTTGTGCAAAGTTAATTAATTTATTTACAATTCCCTGGTTAAGAGCGGCGGGATTACTTTTTTCATTCAAAAGGGTGATCATTTCGAAGATGCTTTTATTCTCTGCCAGGGCTGCCTGTTCCAGTTTCCCCAGGGTAGTCTCCCCAATTCCACGGGCCGGATAGTTGATAATCCTCTTCAGTGCCTCGTTGTCTTTGGTGTTAATGACTAATCGGAAGTAGGCGAGCAGATCCTTGATCTCCTTTCGCTGATAAAAAGAAAGTCCGCCGTAGATTTTATACGGGATGTTTCGTTTTCGCAGCGCTTCTTCGAAGATGCGGGACTGCGCATTGGTCCGGTACAAAATCGCATAATCCTCATAACGGTAATGATTGCGTATGCGGCTTTCACTAATCTCATTGGCAACCAGGTATCCTTCTTCATTATCGGTCAGGGCGGGAAAGACCTTTATCCGTTTACCCTGATCCTTTTTGGAGAAAACGCTTTTGGAAATTTGCCGCTTATTTTTTGCGATCACACTGTTTGCTGCATTGACAATGGTCTGCGTGGAACGATAATTTTGTTCAAGTTTGAAGATCCGGTGTTTGGGATAATCTTTTTGAAAATTCAGGATATTTTCAATGCGAGCCCCCCTGAACGAATAAATACTTTGTGCATCATCGCCCACGACGCAGATGTTTTGATGCAGGCCCGCCAGGTTTTTCACGATCAGGTACTGCGCGAAATTGGTATCCTGGTACTCATCAACCAGAATATAATCGAAATGACGCTGGTATTTTTCAAGGACGTCTTTATGATCGCGGAAGAGAACATTTGTTTTAAGCAATAAATCGTCGAAGTCCATCGCTCCTGCCAGCAGGCATCTGCGGTCATATTCCCCGTAGATTTCCGCGATGCGTGGCATGCGGATACTCAGGTCGTATTCAACGATCTGACTGTTCTGCCGGTATGCCGCGGGGGTGACCAGCCCGTTTTTCGCAGCAGATATACGGCTCGCGACCACATTGGGCTTATAGACCTTTTCATCAAGCTGCATATCCTTGATAATGGTACGGAGCAGGCTTTTTGAATCGGCAGCATCATAAATGGTAAAGTCGGAAGGATAGCCTGTGCCGGCCGATTCTATCCGTAAGATACGGGCAAAAACAGAATGAAAAGTGCCCATCCAAAGGTGTCGGGCAACATTTAGTCCGACAATAGCTGCAATCCGGTCTTTCATTTCCCGGGCTGCCTTATTGGTAAAAGTAAGTGCCAGGATCTTCCCCGGATTCACGCCCGTTTTTAGCAAATGGGCGATGCGGTAAGTGAGAACCCTGGTCTTCCCCGATCCTGCACCGGCAATGATCAGTGAAGGACCATTCGCAGCCATCACTGCTTCACGCTGCGGTTCGTTTAATTCATCCAAATAGTTCATGTGATTTCTATGCGCCCCAAAGGTAAAATCTATTTTCTGAATTTAAATTGCCAAATCATAAAATTGCAGAAGGGGGATCGGGTCAATGGGTTGTATGACTCAATGTCAGATTCTTTGATCATGATTTTTACTAAAGGTACATCGTCAAAAAAGCCCGGAACCCAAAGGATCCAGGCTTCAATAGGTGTTTAGGCGAAAAGGTCAATCTTCGACAAGTTGTGCGGCATAAGCGGCCAGAAGCTCATCTTGTATTTCCTGCGGAACCTTTTCATAGCCTGCCAGTTCCAGGCTGAACATTCCCCGTCCCTGAGTGATCGAACTCAATGAGGTCGAGTATTTGTGCATTTCTTTCAACGGAACCTTGGCGTTAATCTTTTCATAGCCTTTTTCGCTGCCCATACCCATGATAAGAGCCCGCCGTCCCTGCAGATCGCTCATTACGTCGCCCAGTTTTTCACTTTGAGCCTTTACTTCGAGATTGTAGATCGGTTCCAGGATCTTGGGTCCTGCGTCCCGGAAAGCCTTTGAAAAGGCATTTCGTCCGGCCAGCCTAAAAGAGATTTCATTTGAATCGACCGGGTGCATTTTCCCGTCATACACATAAACCCTGATGTCGCGGGCATAGGAGCCGGTGAGTGGTCCTTCCTCCATTTTTTCCATGATCCCTTTCAGGATCGCCGGCATAAACCTGGCGTCGATCGATCCGCCCACAATGCAGTTGTGAAAGATCAGTTTACCACCCCAGGACAGCGGATATTCCTGGGTATCACGAATGGAAAGCTTAAACTCCTTGCCATTGAAAATGAACATGTTCTTTGGAGGAACATCTTCCAGGTAGGGTTCGATGATCATATGAACTTCGCCAAACTGGCCGGCGCCGCCCGATTGTTTTTTGTGGCGGTAGTCGGACTGGGCCGCTTTGGTGATGGTTTCGCGGTACGGGATCTTCGGTGTCTGGAATTCAATGTCAATTTTAAAGATATTTTTGTAGAACCAGTTCAGGGCATTCAGGTGATATTCGCCCTGGCAATGAACGATCATTTGTTTGAGTTCCTTCGAATATTCCACCAGATAGGTAGGGTCTTCATCATGGAGTTTTTGGAACATTTCGGCTACTTTTTCATCGTCAGCTTCATTGACAGCCTTCAGGGCGACGCTGTGGCGCGGCGACGGAAATTCGACCGGGGTAAATTGGTAAGAGGTCTCTTTTTCGCTGAGCGTATGGTTTATTTTTGTCTCCCGGAGTTTCACGGTGGCACCGATATCGCCGGCAATCATCTCGGGAACTTTTACCCGGTTTTTCCCGGCTGCGGCAAACAGTTGTGAAATCCGTTCCTTGTTGCTTGTCTTTGAATTGATCAGATCCTGTCCTTCCCTGACGGTACCGCTCATTACTTTAAAATAGGTGA
>CAZOYZ010000032.1:8371-11862 GCA_964584045.1 uncultured Prolixibacteraceae bacterium
TCTCCCACATGTGGTTCGATCGATGTTTTAAAGACAAAAAGCGATGTAGGCGCAGAGGGGTCCATCTTGGGGTTTTTCCCGTTTACCTCAGGTATTTCTGCGGCTTCTGCGGGAGAGGGAGCAACGTTGACGATAAACTCAAGCAGGCGGCCAACCCCGATGTTGTGTTTTGCCGACGTGCAGAAAACCGGGAACAGGCTCCGGTCTGTCACACCGAGCTTAATTCCCCGGCGCATTTCTTCTTCCGTAAGCGAACCTTTTTCAAAGAATAACTCCATCAGCGATTCGTCATTCTCGGCGGCCATCTCTACCAGCTCATTATGTAATTCCTCTGCCCGTTCCTGCTCCTCTGCCGGTATGTCCAGCACTTCCGGCTTACCGCCGTCAGCGGGGTATTTGTAGAGTTTCATTTTCAGCACGTCAATGATGCTGTCAAAGCCAGGGCCAACATTTACCGGATACTGTACAACGGTCACTTTATTGCCCAACAGGGCTTTGGTCTGTTCAAGTGCCTGCTCAAAATTGGTATTTTCATGATCAAGTTGATTGAACGCCAAAATTAACGGCTTTTTTATTTTCTCAAGGTGGCGAACTCCGGCTTCCGTGCCGGCTTCAACGCCATGCGGGGTGTTGACGACCAAAACGGCACTTCCAACTACATGCAGGGATGAAATCACTGCACCCCGAAAATCATCCATTCCCGGAGTATCGATGATGTTTAGTTTCTTTTGACCGTATTCGGTATAAAGCACTGAGGAAAAAACGGAATTACCGTAATCCTGTTCTATCAGATAATGGTCGGATACCGTATTTTTTGCGGTTACTTCACCCCTGCGATTGATCACTCCACCCTCGTAGAGCATGGCTTCCGCGAGGGTGGTTTTTCCACATCCGGCATTACCAATTAAAGCAATGTTCCTGATCTCATTCGTCCTATATACATTCATGACGTTAGTTTTTATTGGTTATTAAATCGTAAGTCGATTTTACTATATATGGAAGCCATCAAAATTAGCAATATTCTCTTAACAAACAACTTTGTTGTTTTTTTATAGGAATATTTTCGGCAGCCGGCTCAGGCAATTTGCCGCCGGCCGGGTTCATACGGAAAATAATTAACGGGCCCTTGTGGATATTTAATTGTTTGATTTTGTATTTCTGATTATCTTTCCGCTACATTTACTGGCTAAACTAACGGTATGTCTCGTTTCCCTCATTTTAAGCAACATGATGCCATGGATTGCGGGCCGACCTGCCTCCGGATGATCGCAAAATTTTATGGGAAAACGATCAGTCTTGATTTTTTAAGGGAAAAATCACATATCTCCCGTGAAGGTGTTTCCCTGCTTGGAATAAGCGACGCGGCCGAGGCTGTCGGTATGCGCAGCCTTGGTACGAAGGTAACCATTGAGCAACTGGTAAAAGAGGTGCCGAAACCTTGCATTGTCCATTGGGATCAAAATCATTTTGTGGTGGTCTATGAGGTAAAAAAAGGATCTGTATATGTGGCCGATCCGGCTTTCGGAACCATCAGTTACACCATCGGAGAGTTTAAAAAGCACTGGCTGGCAGTCGTTTCCCGGGGTGAAGAAAAAGGAATTTGCCTGATCCTGCAGCCCACGCCGTCTTTTTATGAAATGGAAGACGAAAGGAAGGTGCGCGCCGGTTTTTCTTTTTTATGGCCGTATTTCAGACCGCACCACCGGCTGATCGTTCAGTTGTTACTCGGGTTTGTGGCAGCCAGCATGATCCAGCTGATCTTTCCTTTTCTCACCCAAAGCATGGTAGATGTGGGGATCAACAACCAGGATATCGGGTTCATTTACCTGGTGTTGTTTGCCCAATTGATGCTTTTTGCAGGCCAGACTTCCATTGATTTTATCCGTTCATGGATCCTGTTGCATATCTCCACCCGGATCAATATTTCCATTTTATCTGATTTTCTGATCAAACTGATGAAGTTGCCGGTGCGTTTCTTCGATACCAGGATGATCGGCGATCTGATGCAGCGGATTTACGACCACCGCAGAATTGAACGTTTTCTGACCACCCAGACGATGAATATCCTTTTTTCATTCATCAGCCTGTTTGTATTTGGCATCGTGCTGGCCATTTACAGCTGGAAGATCCTGTTCGTATTTTTGGCCGGATCGGCTGCTTATATCGGCTGGATGTTCCTTTTTATGAAACGCAGGCGGGAGTTGGATTACCACAAGTTTGCGAGGCTTTCCGAGAATCAGGAAATTCTGATCCAGCTTTTTTCGGGGATGCAGGAAATTAAACTCAACAACTATGAAAAACACAAACGGTGGGAGTGGGAACGTGTTCAGGCAAACCTGTTTAGGGTGAATGTAAAAAATCTGTCAATCGACCAGTATCAGCAGGCCGGATCGGTGTTTATTAATCAGACAAAGAATATTATTATTACTGTGATCGCAGCCATGGACGTGATCAACGGAAATATGACCCTCGGTATGATGCTGGCCGTACAATATATAATAGGACAGCTCAACAGTCCCCTGAATGAGATGATCAGTTTCATGCATCTGGCCCAGGATGCCCGGATCAGCCTCGACAGACTGGGGGAAATTCACGGCCATGAGGATGAGGAGATCGCAGGCAAACCCATGCTGAATACCTTGCCCGGAGATCAGTCTTTAAGTCTTAAAGAGGTCGTTTTTCAGTATGAAGGTGCGCATTCTCCCAAGGTGCTGAATAAAATTAACCTGATCATTCCTGAAAAAAAAATTACGGCTCTGGTCGGGACCAGCGGCAGCGGGAAGACCACGCTGGTCAAGCTGCTTTTGGGATTCTATCCGCCGGTACAGGGAAAAATTTCCGTAGGGAATACCGATCTTCAGCATTTTTCGCAGCAATGGTGGCGTTCAAGAGTGGGCGCAGTGATGCAGGACGGATTTATTTTTTCGGATACCATTTATAATAATATTATTGCGGGAGATGAGCATCCGGATAAGGAAAGGTTATTTTTTGCGGTGAGAATGGCCAACATTGACGGTTTTATCGAAACATTGCCGTTGGGTTTCAATACGCGCATCGGCCAGGACGGACATGGACTAAGCCAGGGACAGAAACAACGTATCCTTATTGCCCGGGTCATTTATAAAGATCCCGATTATTTGTTCTTTGATGAAGCTACCAATGCGCTCGACGCAAATAATGAGAAAGTCATCATGGAAAATCTGGATCAGGTCTATAAGGGGAAAACGGTGGTGGTCGTGGCCCACCGGCTGAGTACGGTGAAAAATGCGGACCAGATCGTCGTCCTGGAAAACGGGGAACTCATTGAGATTGGAACCCACGATGAGCTTAGTGCAAAAAGAGGGGCCTACTACAATCTGGTTAAAAACCAGCTGGAACTTGGAAATTAGACGAGATATGCCATTACAACAACATAGCGACGAAGTTCAGGAGATCATTGGTAAATCTCCGTCCTGGCTGCTGCGAAGCGGATTGTTGATCCTTTTAATCTT
>CAZOYZ010000032.1:11962-20756 GCA_964584045.1 uncultured Prolixibacteraceae bacterium
TGATGAGGGATGAGCGTTTTCTGACCACCTTCGACACGCTGGATTTTCATATCAGTCCTGCCGGTTACCGGCTGGGCGATATCCAACCCGACTATTCCGCATTTTTACGTTTATACAACAATTATATCGCCTTTATCCGGCTAAATTATTATCCCCAAAAAATCGCATCGCTGAAAAAACAGGTTCAGATGCAACGGATCTATTATGATCGCCTTTGGAGCCAGAAACAAATCCTGGAACAGGAATTCCGGATCTCACGGGAACAGTTTATCCGCGATTCCGTGCTCTATCTGAAGGAAGTTTTATCGCTTGTTGATTATCAAAATTCGGAGTCTGCATTATTGAAAAAGCAGTTTGATCTCAACGGGATCAGTACCAGCCTGGCCGAAACGCAGAAGGAGATTATCGAAATCCAGCAGGAACAGATCAGTGCAGAGAAGGAATACGTGGATCAGCGGCACCGGTTGCGGACAGAATTGACCGCGGCTTTCGACGTGTTGAAAAGTAAACTGGATTACTGGGAAAATACCTTTGTGCTGGCGGCGCCGATCGACGGAAAAGTTACCTTTACCAACTATTGGAGCAGAAATCAACAGGTAAAAACGGGCGATGTGGTTTTTACAGTGGTGCCTGAGGCTCATCATAAAATTATTGGCAGGCTTACCCTTCCGTTGAAAGGAGCAGGAAAAGTAAAACGCGGTCAGCATGTGAATATCCGTTTCGATAATTTCCCTTATATGGAGTATGGAATGGTGAAAGGAACTGTCGGTTCCGTTTCTCTGGTTCCCTCGAATGATCATTATACCGTTGAAATTGAATTGCCGCAGGATCTGAAGTCAAACTACAATATTCCATTGCCGTTCAGTCAGGAGATGAAAGGGAACGTCGAGATTGTCACTGACGACCTGCGGTTAATCCAGCGGTTCTTCAATCCGGTGAAATCACTGATCAGGCACCGGATAGGAAACCGGTAACGAAAGCCGGAAACGGGAGACCGGAGCAAAGGTAACAAGGTGGCTGCACCACTCTCCGGCATCGCTGTTCCGTCTTGCGTCCTGTGTCTTGATACTTTGTGTCTGTACTCCGAATGTAAAAAAAATCAAAAAAGAGTCTTCAGATTATTTGTTCTTTTCTGAAAATTAGTACTTTTGCGTGCCGTTTTTGGAGAATTCTGTCAAAAACGGACGCCTGGGTTATTGTATTTGCCGAAAAATCAATACCTTTGCAGTCCATTTTTTTGAAACTTTAATGTATAAATAAAATAGTTGTATGCCAACAATTCAGCAGTTAGTTAGAAAAGGGAGACAATCAAAAGCAGACAAGAGCAAGTCTCCTGCTTTGGATTCCTGCCCGCAAAGAAGAGGGGTTTGTGTCCGTGTTTATACAACGACTCCCAAAAAGCCAAATTCTGCCATGCGTAAAGTGGCCAGGGTGAGGCTGACAAATGGTAAGGAGGTAAACGCTTACATCCCGGGAGAAGGACATAATTTGCAGGAACACTCTATTGTATTGGTGCGCGGAGGAAGGGTAAAGGATTTACCCGGAGTGCGCTATCATTTGATTCGCGGCGCTCTGGATACCGCGGGTGTGGAAGGACGCACGCAAAGACGGTCCAAGTATGGTGCCAAACGGCCCAAAAAGTAAAAAGACCGGAAGACACCGGTTTCAGGAGCTCTGTTCCTGACGGGGGTGTTCTGCGTCTAAAATAATTTAGTGGTTTGGTTGAGTAAATGAACCGGTTTACGGGACACTGAAGCTCAAATAAGTCACAGCCAATTCGAGTAACACTAAAAGTAAAAAACAATGAGAAAGACAAAACCAAAGAAAAGGATCATTTTACCCGATCCAAAATTTAACGATGTTCTGGTCACACAGTTTATTAACAACCTGATGCATGACGGGAAGAAGTCCGTCGCTTACGGCATCTTTTACGACGCGCTTGAAATTGTTGGCAATCGGATGAAGAATCAGGAGCTTTCTCCGCTGGATATCTGGAAAAAAGCGTTGGAAAATGTAACTCCTGCCGTAGAAGTGAAGAGCAGACGGGTTGGAGGAGCGAACTTCCAGGTGCCTATGGAGATCCGTCCTGAAAGAAAAATTTCCATATCCATTAAGAACCTGATCCTGTATGCACGCAAGCGTTCGGGAAAATCGATGGCTGATAAGCTGGCATCAGAAATACAGGCAGCTTTTAATGAAGAAGGCGGAGCTTTCAAGAAGAAAGAAGAAACGCACCGTATGGCCGAGGCTAACCGTGCATTTGCCCATTTCAGATTTTAAGCGGGAGGACTGGTTCATTTGAGGAGGTTTAGGATTAGAGATAATTGGTAAGAATGGCTAGAGATTTAAGATATGTGAGGAACATCGGTATCATGGCACACATTGATGCCGGTAAGACAACAACCACGGAACGGATCCTTTACTATACGGGTCTTACACACCGTATGGGAGAGGTTCATGAGGGAGCCGCGACGATGGATTGGATGGAACAGGAACAGGAAAGGGGAATTACCATTACTTCTGCCGCTACGACAACTTTTTGGCAATACAATGATATTCAACATCAAATTAATATTATTGATACTCCCGGGCACGTTGACTTTACCGTTGAAGTTGAACGGTCGCTGAGAATATTGGATGGCGCTGTGGCACTCTTTTGTGCGGTGGGTGGTGTGGAGGCGCAATCGGAAACCGTATGGCGTCAGGCTGAAAAATACGGTGTTCCCCGTATCGGGTTCGTCAATAAGATGGACAGGCAGGGAGCAGATTTTAATCACGTGGTATCTGAAGTTCGCGAAAAGCTGGGTGCCAATCCAATCCCGATCCAGATCCCGATAGGTGCTGAAGAAAAATTTGAGGGCGTCATCGACCTGATCGAGATGAAGGCAGTCAGGTGGTATGACGACGCCACCCAGGGTACGAATTATTCGTTGCAGCCGATTCCTGATGATATGGTGGAACAGGCTCTGGAGTACCGTGCAAATCTGGTGGAAGCGATTGCCGAACTGGATGATGCGCTTCTGGAACGTTTTTTTGAGGATCCGGATTCAATCTCAAAGGAAGAATTGAACGCGGTGATCAGAAAAGCCACTATTCAGGGAATTATCGTTCCGATGATGTGCGGTTCTTCCTTTAAAAATAAAGGAGTACAACGTTTGCTTGATGCGGTGTGCGAATATTTGCCGGGTCCTCTGGATAAAGGTGAAATCAAAGGTGTGGATACCCGGACTGATAAAGAGCTTGTCAGACATGCCGATAACAATGAACCACTGACTGCACTGGCTTTTAAAATTGCCACTGATCCTTATGTGGGGCGTTTGTGTTATATCCGGGTATACTCGGGCGTTCTTGAGGCGGGTCAAATGGTATCCAATTCCCGGACAGGGCGTAAAGAAAGGATCTCGCGTCTTTATCAGATGCATTCAAACAAGCAGAATCCCCGGGATCGGATCGAAGCGGGTGATATCTGTGCTGCAGTAGGTTTTAAGGACATCCGTACCGGCGATACCCTTTCAGATCCCGATCATCCGATTGCCCTTGAAAGTATGGACTTTCCCGAACCGGTTATTGGCATTGCCGTTGAACCCAAAACTCAGAAAGATCTGGATAAGCTGAGCATGGGACTGGCTAAACTGGCAGAGGAAGACCCTACGTTTAAGGTAAATACCGACGAAAATTCAGGACAGACCATCATCCGTGGTATGGGTGAACTTCACCTTGAAATCATTGTTGACCGGCTGAGGCGCGAATTCAAGGTGGAATGCAACCAGGGTAAACCGCAGGTTGCATATAAGGAAGCGATCAGCAAAGAGGTTCAGTTGCGTGAAGTATTCAAGAAACAGACCGGCGGTCGTGGTAAATTCGCTGATATCATTGTTCGCGTTGAACCGGGCGAAGCCGGAAAAGCCGGGCTGACTTTCGTGGATTCCGTGAAAGGTGGGAATATCCCAAGAGAATACATTCCTTCTGTTGAAAAGGGCTTTAAGGAAGCGATGCTGAATGGCCCGTTGGCCGGATTCCAGCTCGACAGCCTGAAGGTAACCTTGCTGGATGGTTCTTACCATGCCGTTGATTCCGATTCACTGTCGTTCGAGATTTGTGCCCGTCAGGCTTTCAGGAGCGCGGCCTCGAAAGCAGGACCAAAACTGCTGGAACCGATTATGAAATCGGAAATTGTAACCCCTGAAGAATATATGGGCGACATCATCGCCGATATGAACCGTCGTCGCGGGCAGGTTTTGGGCATGGAAGAAAAAGCCGGTGCCCGTGTCATCAAAGTGACAGTCCCGTTGTCTGAGATCTTTGGATATGTGACCGTGCTCAGAACATTGTCTTCCGGACGTGCAACTTCATCGATGGAGTTTTCGCACTATGAAGAGGTTCCCAGAGCGCTGGCTGTTAAGGTACTCGAAGAAATTAAAGGTAAAGTTGAATTATTATAATTTATCTCACTATGAGTCAAAAGATCAGGATCAAGCTGAAATCGTATGATCATAACCTGGTTGATAAATCAGCTGAAAAGATCGTCAAGACCGTCAAGACTACCGGTGCAGTAGTTAGCGGACCCATCCCGCTGCCCACGCACAAACGTGTTTTCACGGTGCTGAGATCTACGTTCGTCAATAAAAAGTCACGCGAGCAGTTTCAGCTGGATTCCTACAAACGGTTGATCGACATTTACAGCTCGACAGCAAAAACCATTGACGCCTTAATGAAACTTGAATTGCCAAGTGGCGTGGAAGTAGAAATTAAAGTTTGATAACCTGTAAATTAGAAGAAAATGACAGGATTAATCGGAAAGAAAATCGGAATGACATCCGTATTCAGTGTTGAGGGGAGAAACATCCCATGCACTGTGATTGAAGCCGGTCCTTGTGTGGTTACACAAGTGAAGACGGTTGAGACCGATGGTTATGAAGCTTTGCAACTCGGGTTTGGTGAAAAGAAGGAAAAAAATACCACCAAAGCTGAGTTTGGCCATTTCCGGAAAGCCGGTGTGGATGCAAAACGTCATGTCATCGAGTTTCGCAATTATGAAGGGGAATATAAACCCGGTGACTTGATTACTGTTGACGTCATCGACGCGGAAGGCTGGGTCGATATCAGCGGCATTACGAAAGGTAAAGGATATCAGGGCGTGGTCAAACGGCATGGTTTCGCCGGCGTGGGAGGAACAACCCACGGACAGCACAACCGGTTGAGGGCTCCGGGTTCTCTGGGTGCTTCCTCATACCCGTCAAAGGTGGTGAAAGGCATGCGGATGGCCGGTCGCGATGGCGGTGACAAAAGAACCGTTCAAAACCTGAAAGTACTGAAAGTTATTCCGGAATCAAACCTGATCGTGGTAAAAGGATCAGTTCCCGGTGCAAAAGGTTCAACAGTAATTATTTATCAGTAATGGAAGTACAAGTATTCAATACAACCGGAAAGGAAACCGGAAGATCGGTCGTTCTCAATGACCAGATCTTTGGAATTGAGCCCAACGACCATGCGATTTACCTGGACGTAAAACAGTACATGGCGAACAATCGTCAGGGAACCCACGCATCCAAGGAGAGAGGTGATGTTGCAGGAAGTACCAAGAAAATCAAAAAACAAAAGGGTACGGGAGGTGCACGGGCAGGAAGTATTACTTCACCGGTATTCCGTGGAGGAGGCAGGGTATTTGGTCCCCACCCCCGGAATTACAGGTTTAAGCTTAACCGGAAGGTTAAAGCGCTGGCGCGTAAATCCGCTTTGACTTATAAAGCCAAGGCGAGTGATATCCTGATCCTGGAGGATTTTGTTCTGGAAGCACCGAAAACAAGAGAATTGGTGGCGATCGGTAATAATCTGAATATTACCAATAAAAAGTCACTTTTCGTTTTACCGGAAGAAAATAAAAATATATATTTGTCATCCAGAAATTTACAGGACATATCTATTGTAACTGCTTCTGAATTAAATACATACCAGATAATGAACGCGAAGAAAATTATTTTCTTCGAGAGTTCAATAGGTAAGATTGAAGAACTTTTCGCTTAAGCGGGAGCAAAGCCGAAACTTGTTTGGGCTTTGCCGGGCGAGCGAAAAGACTAATGAAATGAACAAATTTAAGGTTTAGAGGGATAAAAAATGGATATTTTAATTAAACCCATCGTCACAGAGAAGATGACGGCTTTAGGGACGACCCTGAACCGTTATGGTTTTATTGTTCAGAAGGATGCGAATAAGCAACAAATCAAGAAAGCAGTAGAGAGCCTTTATCAGGTTAATGTTTCTTCTGTGAATACCATGATTTACAGCGGAAAGCGTAAAAGCCGCTATACCAAGAGCGGGATCATTGATGGTAAGACCAGTGCCTTTAAAAAGGCGATCGTTACGCTGGCAGAAGGAAATACAATTGACTTTTACAGTAATATATAATCAGTAAAAATGGCAGTAAGAAAATTAAATCCAGTTACTCCGGGTCAAAGGCATAAAGTGATTGGTGCTTTTGACACGATTACTGCATCAACGCCTGAGAAATCATTGTTACAGCCCATGCGCCGGACTGGTGGTCGTAATAACCAGGGACGCATGACAATGAGGTATATAGGTGGAGGGCACAAAAGGAGATACCGTGTCATCGATTTCAAACGTGAAAAAGACGGTGTCCCTGCTCGTGTGGATTCAATCCAGTATGATCCGAACCGTACTGCACGTGTGGCTTTGCTGGTGTATGCCGACGGAGAAAAGCGTTATATGCTTGCTCCCAATGGTTTACAGACAGGCCAGACCGTGCTGAGCGGCGCAGGTATCGCACCTGAGATTGGCAATTCCCTTCCGCTTGCTGAAATACCTCTTGGTACTTTGATTCACAATATCGAACTTCACCCGGGGCAGGGTGGAGTGATGGCGCGTAGTGCAGGAACTTATGCCCAGTTAACATCCAGGGAAGGAAAGTACGCAATCGTAAAGTTGCCTTCCGGCGAATCCAGAATGGTACTTGTTTCTTGCAAGGCTACTGTCGGAACTGTTGGAAATATGGAACACAACCTGGAACGTTCAGGAAAAGCCGGGCGGTCCAGATGGTTGGGAAGAAGACCTCGTGTTAGGGGTGTGGTGATGAATCCCGTTGATCACCCGATGGGTGGCGGTGAGGGCCGTGCCTCAGGAGGACATCCGCGTTCACGCAAAGGCTTGCTGGCGAAAGGTTATAAAACCCGGTCGCCCAAAAAAGCTTCCAATAAGTACATTGTAGAAAGACGCAAGAAATAATAAAAGGAGAAGAGTATGAGTCGTTCATTAAAAAAAGGTCCGTTCATTGCCTATAAACTGGAAAAGAAAGTGTTGGCTATGAATGAAACAGGCAAGAAGTCTGTAATCAAGACCTGGACCAGGGCATCAGTAATCTCTCCTGATTTTGTAGGGCATACCATTGCAGTTCATAACGGGAATAAATTTATTCCGGTTTACGTGACTGAAAATATGGTTGGCCATAAACTTGGTGAATTTGCACCTACAAGGACATTCAGGGGACATGCCGGTAACAGGAAATAGGCATGAGTTTCTCATTAACTATTAAAAGAATTTACGATGGGTGCTAGAAAAAGAAATAGAGCAAACGAGCTGAAAGAAGCAAGGAAAACCCAGTATCTTGCGATATTGAGGAATTGCCCCACTTCTCCCCGGAAAATGAGGCTTGTGGCCGATATGGTCCGCGGAATGGAAGTGAACAGGGCACTTGATGTCCTGAAATATTCTGCAAAGGAAGCTTCCGGTAAAGTTGAAAAATTATTAATGTCGGCGATTGCAAACTGGCAGGCAAAGAACGAAGGAACACGCCTGGAAGAAAGCAATCTGTACGTAAAAACGATTGCTGTTGATTCGGGACGTATCCTCAAACGTTTGCGGCCTGCTCCCCAGGGACGGGCTCACCGCATCCGGAAACGCTCCAATCACGTGACATTGTGCATTGATAGCAAGATTGAAAAAACCGATAACGAATAAATAGTAATACATGGGACAAAAAGTTAATCCAATCGCTAATCGTTTAGGAATTATCCGAGGGTGGGATTCCAACTGGTTCGGTGGAAACGACTATGGTGACAAGCTGGTTGAAGATTCAAAGATCCGTGAATACCTGAACGCCCGCCTGGCGAAAGCAAGTATTTCAAGGATTATTATCGAAAGGACGCTGAAACTGATTACCATTACCGTTCACACCTCAAGACCCGGTATTATTATTGGCAAAGGCGGTCAGGAAGTTGACAAGCTGAAGGAAGAATTGAAGAAAATTACCAGCAAGGAAGTTCAAATCAATATCTTCGAAATTAAAAGGCCCGAGCTGGATGCTAAGATCGTGGCCAATAATGTAGCTCGTCAGATCGAAGGTAAGATTGCTTACCGGCGCGCTGTGAAAATGGCTATTGCCTCTACCATGAGAATGGGAGCACAGGGAATTAAAATTATGGTTTCCGGACGTCTCAACGGTGCAGAAATGGCCCGTTCAGAAATGTACAAGGATGGCCGTACTCCCTTGCATACATTAAGGGCTGACATCGATTACGCTTTGGCTGAAGCTTTGACGAAAACAGGGTTGCTTGGCGTCAAAGTATGGATCTGCAAAGGCGAAGTTTACGGCAGACGTGATCTTTCGCCGAATGTGGGTCAGAAATCAGCCGGCAGTGCACCAGCGGGTGCACCGCGTGGCGGTCGTGGCGGCAATGAAAGAGGCGGTTTCAGAAAGAAAAGAAAATAGTCGGAAACCTTTTAATTGAAAAAGGATGTTACAACCAAAAAGAACAAAATTTAGAAGAGTCCAGAAAGGACG